>CAMWMW010000270.1 GCA_947175455.1 uncultured Porphyromonadaceae bacterium
CTCTTTTCTGCCTGTTTGTTGGAGAAATTGCAGAATACGTTTTAGAGGAAAGTTAATCAATTTACAACTATGTGTTTAGAGTGTCTTGTGATGTTTGCCATCATTCCGATGCGGTTAGTCATTTATTGATTAGACCGAAGTCCCGCATCAAGGTTTAATTGCTTATTTTGCGGTCAAAACCATAAAAAAGATGAATGTCAAAACGTTTATAGACCGTCCGATTCTTGCCGGGGTAATATCAGTTCTTATAGTAATCATCGGTATACTTGCTCTCGTGCAGCTTCCAATAGAGCAGTTCCCCAATATCGCACCTCCGACAGTCCGGGTATCGGCAACTTATACAGGTGCCAATGCCGAGACTGTGTTAAAAAGTGTTATCGTGCCCCTTGAAGAGTCGCTTAATGGAGTTGAAGACATGATGTATATGACTTCCACAGCGACAAATACAGGTGCGGCAACCATTACAATATATTTCAAACAGGGAACGGATGCGGATATGGCGGTGGTGAATGTTCAGAACCGGGTGGCGTCTGCCCAGGGTTTGTTGCCTGCGGAAGTGACAAAAAGCGGTGTTACTGTAAGAAAACGGCAGAACAGTACATTGAAATCCGTAACTTTATACAGTCCTGACGGAACATATGACTCCAATTTCCTTACCAATTACATGAAAATCAACATCGAGCCACGTATTTCACGTATCGCGGGAGTTGGAGAAGTAAATATATTCAGTGCCGATTATGCGATGCGTATATGGCTCGATCCGGCAAGAATGTCACAATATGGTCTTGTTCCGGCGGATGTAGACAAGGTTCTTGCCGACCAGAACATCGAATCGCCAACCGGCACATTGGGAGCGGAATCTCCTACGACATTCCAATATGTCTTGAAATACCGTGGAAGGTATGAGAATGCGGAGGATTACGAGAATCTTGTTGTAAAGGCATTGCCGGATGGCAATGTCTTGAGACTAAAGGATATCGCGACGGTCGAATTAGGTGCGGTAAATTACGCGATGCTCAGCCAGACGAGCGGGCATCCGGGTGCAAACGCAATGATTGCCCAGACAGCCGGTTCAAATGCCAATGAAGTCATCATTGAGATTGACAGGACTCTTGACGAAATCAGAAATGAGCTTCCCCGTGGTATGGTTCTTGCAGATATCTCGAGCACTAAAGACTTTCTTGACGCTTCGATTGACAAGGTTGTCGAGACGCTTGTGATAGCTCTTGTTCTTGTTGTATTCATAGTGTACGTGTTTCTGCATGACGCGAGGGCTACCATTATACCTGCCGTTTCCATTATTGTTTCCCTTATAGGAACTTTCGCATTCATTTATGCGGCAGGATTTACTCTCAATATGCTTACCTTATTTGCCATTGTTCTCGTGATAGGCACAGTAGTCGATGATTCTGTAGTGGTTGTCGAGGCTGTTCAGGCGAAATTTGACGAAGGTGAACGAGATCCATATGATGCCACTGTCTCGGCGATGGGAGGTTTGTCTGCGGCGCTTGTCACTACTACTGTTGTATTCATGGCAGTGTTCATACCAGTGTGTTTCATGGGCGGAACTTCCGGAACATTTTATAAGCAGTTCGGTCTTACAATGGCTGTGGCAGTAGGAATCTCTCTTCTGAATGCGATGACCCTGTGTCCCGCCTTGTGTGCGTTGCTGATGAAACCTTCATCAGACCGGAAGACGTTTTCTTATGTAAGGAGATTTCATTATGCATTTGACAGATCCCTTAATGCAGTTGTCGGGCAGTATCGCTCCGGAATAACTTTTCTTTTCAGAAACCGATGGATAGCTGGCGTCTTGCTTGTCCTGTCTGTATGCGGTCTATGGTGGCTTATGTCTACCACAAAAACGGGACTTGTGCCTCAGGAAGACATGGGGACAATCAGTCTTAATGTTCAGGTCGCTCCGGGATGCAGCCTTGCAGAAACAGACAAGATAATGGATGAGGTGGAGAATGCTATAAAAGATATTCCTGAAATAAGCATATATTCCCGGGTCACAGGTAAGAACGCGCGTCACGAACAGTCATCTTCCGCCGGCTCTTTCAATATCAGATTGAAGGACTGGAGTGAAAGAAAAGGAGACAGTCATGATATCAACTCAGTCATAAAGGAGATATACCGGCGTACCGGTGATATATCCTCCGCGCAGGTCAGAGCCTCGCAATCACCAATGATATCGGGCTACGGAACCGGAAGCGGATTTGAGCTTTATGTTCAAGACAGATCCGGAAGATCTACAGAGGAGTTGCTTGCAGTTACCCGTGCTTTTATAGATTCCCTCAACATCCGTCCTGAGATTTCGCGCGCTTATACTACATTCGATACCAAATATCCTCAGTATATGGTTGAAGTAGATGCCGTGAAATGTCTGAAGAGCGGTGTCTCTCCATCCGATGTCCTCGCCACTTTGTCAGGGTATGTAGGAGGCAGTTATTCTTCAAATCTCAACAGGTTCACAAAACTTTACAGAGTCATGGTTCAGGCTTCTGCAGATGCGAGAATGGATACGGAGTCACTGAATCGCATCTATGTACGTTCATCATCTGGCGAGATGGCTCCGATAAACAATTTTATCACTCTCACTCGTGTCTACGGGTCTGAGAGTCTGTCAAGGTTTAATCTGTTTCCGTCAATTTCTGTTTTTGGAGAGCAAGGAGAGGGTTATAGTTCAGGAGAGGCAATCGCTGCGATCAAGGAAGTTGCGTCGAAGAGTCTTCCTTCCGGTTTCGGATATGAGTTCGGAGGAATGTCAAGAGAGGAATCTTCGTCAGGTAATACAACGGTTCTTGTGTTCAGTATCTGTCTGGCATTCATATATCTGATTCTATGTGCTTTGTATGAGAGTCTGACAGTGCCGTTCGCAGTCATAGCGGCAGTGCCTTTCGGTCTTGCGGGATGTTTCCTGTTTGCAAGGTGGTGGGGGCTTGAAAACAATATCTACATGCAGATCGGTCTGATAATGCTTATAGGATTATTGGCAAAGACGGCAATTCTGTTGACAGAGTATGCGACGGCACGGCGCAAAGAGGGTATGAGTATTGTCGCATCTGCGATCTCTGCGGCAAAGGCTCGTTTCAGACCGATTGTCATGACATCGGCTACCATGGTTTTCGGAATGCTTCCTCTTATGTTTGCGAGTGGGGTAGGCGCTAACGGAAATATTTCTGTCGGTGTCGGTACTGTAGGAGGACTGCTCTTCGGAACTTTAGCCTTACTTTTTATTGTACCCGTTTTATTTGTAGTTTTTCAGAATCTTCACGAAAAAATTATTCCTAAGCACCGCATTAGCCGCAATATATGCAAGTAGATAC
>CAMWMW010000271.1 GCA_947175455.1 uncultured Porphyromonadaceae bacterium
GTACGATGGTGAGATTTTTTGATGCGGGAATTTTTGTTTCCGAAGGTACAAAACCCACATAGCTGACAAGCAGCGTCTGTCCGGTTTCTCCTTCAATTGTGAACGTGCCTTCAATATCAGTCACAGTGCCAATTTTGGAACCTTTGACCTGCACTGAGGCTCCGGGAAGCGGTTGGTTCTGCTCATCAAGCACCAGTCCCGTCACTTTCGCGCCAAGTGCATTCAGCACGCAGCATAATGACATAAGCGCGATTACGTAAAGCTTAAGTTTCATATTGTTGGTATTATTGATAAAATTGATACATTTAAGGTTAAGAATGCGCCGCAAAATTAATGCCGCTGCCATCTTATTCGTTTCTACAGATACTCCAAATTCTGGAATAAATGCGCCAATTTCACTACAGACACGTATAAGAATGTGCAGGAATGCGAAAATGTTATAGATTCAGCTGAATTTTTTCCATCTCCGCATCCCTTTGATTCTCAGATTCTGTGTATGTATTTCTCTCCTTTTTTCAGTTTTACCGGTTTCTCCTCGCCCTTTATTATAAATGAGCAGTCTTTGTCTGCGGTGACTGTTGCCGAAACAAGTCTGCCATCGGTCCATGAAAGATCAACCTGCAGACCGCCTTCGGCACAAAGACCGCGCACGCTGCCTGTTTTCCACACCTCGGGAAGAGCGGGAAGAAACTCAAGATAACCGTCATGGCTCTGCAGCAGCATCTCGCACATGCCTGCCACTGATGCCTCAGTGGCGTCGAAACTGAAAATATCCTCTTCCGCCATGGCGACTCCCGCAGGGGAGACTGTCATCAGATTCTCGCGGGTGAAGACTTTGAAAAGATTCTGAAGCCACCCGTGCGCCTCTTCGGAGTTTTTCAGACGTGCATGATAACAAAGCATATTGGCGGTGCTCCATTCCGTGTCTTCCCAGCTGGGATCGCTCGTCTGTATCCTGAGACCTTTGAGAGATGCCTTGGCAAGAGCCGGGGTATGCGTGACAGAAATATGATTCATAGGGAAAAGACCTAAAAGATGTGACGAGTGACGATGTGACGGGTCTGCCCTGCGCACGCCGCTATACCATTCGTCCAACTGACCGTCTTTCCCTATTTTAAGAGGAGGCAGTTTCTTGATATCCTTCTCAAGGCGCGCACGGAATTTCTTGTCTACCCCGAGTATTTTGGAACTTTCTATACATGCGGTGTAAATTTCGTATACAAGTGTGCGGTCAACGGTAGGCATCATGTCGAGTGAAAGC
The DNA here is from genome assembly GCA_947175455.1 of uncultured Porphyromonadaceae bacterium. Lineage (GTDB taxonomy): Bacteria > Bacteroidota > Bacteroidia > Bacteroidales > Muribaculaceae > Lepagella. Next base: position 1,262 of record CAMWMW010000271.1, read on the forward strand.
TGGTTTCCTTTGGGTGAGATATAGCCGTTTTCGGGAGAGATGCTCGGTCCGGTCACAAGATAACCGGTATTGGGGTCGGGAGTCATGTAATCCACAAAAAACTCTGCTGTTGATTTAAGCAGCGGATATCCGGTAGTGCGGAGATACTCATCATCTCTCGTGTATAGATAATGGCTCCAGAGATGAGTGGCAATCCATGCCCCTCCGGTAACGTTCATTCCCCACGAGACGCCCCATCCGGGAGCGGTATATCCCCAGGCGTTCGCCACAGTATGCGCCACCCATCCTCCGCTGCCATACATCTTGCGCGCCGTCTCGCTGCCATGTCTGGCGAGCAAGCCGATATAATCGAACAGCGGTTTGTTGCATTCGGCAAGATTAGTCCGGTTCGATGCCCAGTAATTCTGCTGTATATTCACGTCAAGATGATAATCGCAGGTCCACGGCATATTGCAGGCACGGTTGTCGTTCCAGATTCCCTGCAGGTTTGAACACAGGTCAAGTCCATGGTCACGCGAGGAGGCGATAAGCATATAACGCCCGTACTGAAAGAAAAGGGCATCGAAACCGGGGTCGGCGGAACCGGAATTCACAAGTGCGAGACGTGTGTCTGTAGGCAGACTGCTGTTAAGCGACTTCCCGAGATCTATGTCCATTCTTCCGAAAAGTGATGTATAATCAGAAAGATGGCTTGACAGAAGTCTGTCCCATCCGGCAGCCTTGCCCTTTGCGAGTGTATTGCGGCATCGTTCCTTATAGTCGGAATGTTTATAATCGGTACGGATGTCTATATATACTGTCACTGCGTCAGCTCCTGTCACCGCAAATGTCCTGTCACCCTGAGACACCGAACCTCCTTCGTTCGAGACACTCACGCCACCGATAAAATTCACACCGCCTGGGCCGTGAAGAGGGAAGTCTACCGTACCCGCGCATTCAAGTCCGTCGGCAGTGACCGCGACATCCGCGTCACGAAGCAGATCAAGACCGAATGTGGCGGTGATGCATCCCGGTCTGGATGCAGTGAACCGCACCGCCATTATATCGTCAGGATAATCCGTTATATACTCGCGTGTATATGTAACGTCTCCACATGTATAGCTGACAGTTGCGACTGCATTCTCAAGATCAAGGCGACGGCTGTAGTTCCCGGTCTGACCTGCAGGATGGCTCATTCTTACTGTCAGGTCTCCGAGAGGGACATGAGTGCCGAACGTTGTCATACGACCTGTGAGATTCCTCTCCCCTATCTGATTCCCGAGTTCATGGTCGCCTTTGAAAAAAGCTTCACGCATTGCGGCAAGGCTGTCTTTGCCACAAAGGTCATTGCTTGTCGGGTCATGACGGCCCGACCACATGGATATTTCATTAAGGGCAATCCGGTCTTCACCTATTCCCCCATACACCATGGCTCCGATTCTTCCGTTGCCAAGAGGAAGAGCCTGCATCCATTTTGACGCGGGCTGACCATACCACACCATTGTCTCGGAGGCAGTCGTTGTCAGCGACATTGTTGCGGCGGTAACTGCCGCTGCTAAGAATCTAATTTTCATGGAAGGTTAATTTTGCGTTTATTTACGCTACAAAATTAATCTCTATAAAAACTGTCAGGTTAACACTTTTTCTTCAAAATTTACAACTCTGACGCAGATGTTGCATTCATTGGCGCATTTGTATCCGCTACAAAGGTGTCGCAGCCTCCATAGCCTTCAGAATATCAAGAGCATCGGTAACAGCCGGAACTCCGTCAATTACCATCAGTCTGCGTCCGTTCACCTCCTTCAGATTGCAACGTCTTGCATTCTGCTGCAGATATGCCAGCACTTTTCCGAATGCAGATGAATTGTAATATGCCTTATTGTCATCTCCGACAAAATAAATCCTCATTTTTCCACCTTTAAGCACAAGACGCTCGATTCCGAGACGACGGGCTGCCATTCGCAACGGCACCACCCGGATCAATTCCTCTGTTGTCGATGGAATCTCTCCGAAACGATCACGCAGTTCGGCACGGAACTCATCAAGTTGCGTGGAGTGTTCCATATTGTCAAGACGGCGGTAGA
>CAMWMW010000272.1 GCA_947175455.1 uncultured Porphyromonadaceae bacterium
GTAATATCCGCCGTCGCGCAGGTAGAACCCACGGTTGTAGTCATCGCCGAACGACGGGAATATGATGCCGCTCGAATATTTTTCTGAGAACGGGAAATAACCGAAGGGGAGGGCGAGAGGAAGGGGCACGTCTGCGAGCACCATGTAGCCGGGACCGGTCACCACATCTTTCTTGGGGCGCACTTTGGCTCTTGTGAGCTGGAAATAGAAGTGCGGATGCTCGTGGTCATCGCAGGTGGTGTATCTTCCGTCTTCCACGAAGAAACTGCCGTCAGGATTTTTCTTTGCCTTGCTTCCGAGCAGGAATCCGTCTTGCTGTTCGGTGATTACATCTGTGATGTAGCCTCTTTCCGTCTTGAAGTTATACTTCATGGATTTGGATTCGTATTCGTCACCACCCTGGCGGAACACGGGATTTCCCTGAAGTTCGCCTATCGAGTCTGTCACACCGGCGGCGTAGACGGTGGAGCTGTCCATCTCCATGCGTATCTCGGCGGAGTTCAGCTTGAACTCTCCGTAGTCTACGGTGCCGTCGCCATAAAGGAAAGCGTTCTGCTGCCCCATAAGCACAAGAGAATCCTTGGCGGAAAAATTAAGCGCATTGTCAAGGTCTGTTTTTTCGCGTATGATGCGGGAGAAACCGCTTCTTTTGTTCTGCGAACCGTTGTCTGTGGAATCTCCGGCGTTCAATGGCGCTCTCCCTTTGAGCAGGGTGGAATCTCCGTGTGCGCTTTCGGACAAGGTGGAATCTCCGGGTATCGGATTCCTGAGCAGAGTTGAATCTCCGGGTGTTCTGCGTAAGATTGAGTCGTGAAACACCGCTTTCTCCGGCAAATGTATCAAAGTGTCGGAGGTTGCGGCATTAGACACCACTCTGCGGGGAGTGGTGTTTTTCTGCGCCCAGGCAAAGCCAAGAGCCAGAATTATAGCGATATATAATATAAATTGCCTCAAAATCGTTTTAGACTCATTCAGGTATGCCACAAGGAAAACACTGGTGTCGGTGTGTCATGTCCATAAATAGCCTTGCAAAGTTAGACAAACTTGCAGACATAGCCAAATAAGCCGGCCGAATAAACGTATCGTTAAACATTTTTAGCTTTTTTGAAATATGAGCCGGCAGGGCTTCTCAGCCGAACAGGGAGTGGAGGTGCAGAAAGCGGTCGAGGGTGTCCCTGCCGTGACGCTCCATGGAGCGGAGCACCCGGTCAAGGGGCTTTTCGCGGGTGATGTCGCCTGATTTCGAATAGAACTTGTCGGCGTAACAGATAAGTTTCTCTTCAAGCGTGCGGGGTGTCATGTCGCGGCGGGGGAGAGGGAGGTTCTGTGCGATGATGTCATCGACGGTAAGCCCCGAACCGGTGTGGCGCTCGCAGACAAGCGCGTGGAGCGGCAGTCCTTCGGCATCAAGTATTTTCCTGCCTTCGATGCCGTGGCATATGTATGGCAGCGGTCCGGTGCAGAATATGTCGGGAGCGTCGCATCTCAGGATGCCGATGTCGTGAAGCATTGCCGCAGAGGCGACGAAGTCTTTGTCGACTTCGAGTCCTCTGCGGGAAATGCATTGCAGAGCCTTGTCCCTGACTTTGATGCTGTGTATGAGCAGCGTCCTGTAAAGTTCGGAACCGGGCGTGTAGTATTTGTCGATAATCCTGAGCGGATCAATCGAATTCGATGATTTCACACCATCCATGTGTATCTTCCTCTTCTCCGAGCTGTATGCCGCGGAGTTTATTATAGAGCAGTGTGGATTTGGGACCGGGTTTGCCATCGGGGCAATATGTGAATGTGCGGTCATTGTCGAGGTCGTATATCTCGCCGATGGGAGAGATTACGGCGGCTGTGCCGCAATTGCCGGTTTCCTCGAAAGTCTCCAGTTCTTCGTATGGAACATGACGGCGTTCCACAGTCATGCCGAGGTCTTCGGCAATCTGACGGATGCTCTTGTTGGTAATCGAGGGAAGAATGGATTCGCTGTCGGGGGTGATGTAGCTGTTGCCACGTATTCCGAAGAAGTTGGCGGCTCCGCATTCATCGAGATATTTCTTCTCTTTAGGGTCGAGGTAAAGCATCACGGCATATCCGAGATCGTGTGCTTTCTCGCCCGCAACGAGCGACGCCGCATAGTTGCCGCCGATCTTTATTGAACCGGTACCTTTGGGAGCAACGCGGTCATACTCGCGAGAGAGACACACCCTGCAGGGCTTGAAGCCGGTCTTGAAGTAGGGTCCGACCGGAGTCACGAGCATAGCGACCATGTATTCATCGGCGGGTTTGACGCCAACGCGGGCAGACATGCCGATCTGGAAGGGCCGTATGTAAAGTGACGCGCCTGTTCCGTAAGGGGGTATGAACCGTTCGTTGAGTCTGACAACTTTGCGGACCATCTCGCAGAACAGTTCTTCGGGCATCGGTTCCATCTTGATGCCTTCGGCACTGCGGATGAAACGGCGTGCGTTCTCTTCCATGCGGAATACTCGCACCTTGCCGTCTTTGCCGCGGAAAGCCTTGAGACCTTCGAATGATTCCTGTCCGTAGTGGAGACAGGTTGCGGCGATGTGAACGGGTATGTATTCGGAGTCGCTGACTTCGATTTCTCCCCATTTGCCGTCTTTAAACGTGCATCTTACGTTGTAATCTGTGGGAACGTAGCCGAACGGCAGTTCTTCCCATTTGATGTCGGGTGTTTCCATGTGTATAACTGGTATAGGTTTTTTCAAACAGTCGTTTGCGGTTTTTGTCAGACCGCCACTTTGCAGGTGAGGTCTCCGACCTTGACGATGTAGACTCCATGCGTAGGCAACTGCAGTCGTGACGTGCCCGGAGGCAACGTTTCGCTGCTTACCATGCGCCCCAATATCGTGAAGACCTTTATCTGCACCTGATGGCTGTTTCTGACAAGTATGACTCCCGGCGCGGCTTTTATCTCAAGCTCTGCGTCTTTCATCACTGATTTGGCGGAGGGGTGTTCGGTCTTGACGGGTTCCCATCCCGACGGAGCCGCATATACGGTCAATGCCCCGGCAATGCAGACCGCGGCTGTAAGGATGTATTTGGTCAAAACTTTCATATCTCCTATTTGTCTGTAAAGTTACAAAATCTTTTTAGAAACTGTTAGAAACTGTTTAAATTTAATTCGAAAAAAATCAGAATTGTCGCCGCCGGGTGCGATGGGCGCCGGTTTTGGTGTCTTAAGGCGGGTACAGGTGTAAAAAAAGAGGTTTGCCGCATTGCGGCAAACCTCTTTATGGCTTGTGAAATGTTATCAGCCTTTCTTCTCCTGCTGCTGCATCTGCTATTTAAGAGCCATAAGCG
>CAMWMW010000273.1 GCA_947175455.1 uncultured Porphyromonadaceae bacterium
GGGGCATATATAAGGAAGCCTCCGGGTCTGAGAGCTGCGAACGCCTGGTCAAGAATCTCTCTCTGCAGCGATGCGCATTGTTTCCGGAGCCCTTCGTTCCATTGTGACACTGCGATTTCCTCTTTGCGCATCATTCCTTCGCCCGAGCAGGGGGCATCCACGGCAATGATGTCGAATAGCTCACCTGCGGCTGCGAAACGGTCGGTCGGAGAGTTGGTGATGATAATATCAGGGTATCCCCATTTCATAAGGTTCTCTTTGAGGACTGCGGCTCTGGTGCCGACAAATTCATTGGCGACTACCCTTGTTCCGTCAGGAAGAGCGTTGATCATGGACGTTGTCTTTCCTCCCGGAGCGGCACAGAGGTCGAGAACATTGAGCGGATTGCCGGTGTCAAGAGCCATAGGGGCAATCTTTTCAATAACCGTTTCATAAATCATGGAAGATGCATCCTGCACATAAAACACACCGGCATGCATGAGCGGATTAAGTGTGAATACAGGGCGTTCCGCAAGGTAAAAGCCGCTTTCGCACCATTTTACCTTTGTCAGACCGTCATATCCGCAAGTGTCCGGAGAGTCGGTCTTTCTCCTGTTTATCTTTATCGACACTGCCGGAGGTTGTTTCATAGCCGCGAGAAAATCGCCGGATTTCTCTCCAAGCAATTCCTGCATCTGTAATATAAATCTATCGGGCAATTCCATCATCTGCTTGTTATATTTTAACTACAAAAGTAGTTTAATCCGAATGCACCGGGAGTGCAATTAACAAAATTAACAAAAAATGGAGATATTGGTGATAGACGAGTATAAGAAAATTATTAAATTTGTATTATGAAACAAGAAGCGGCATTATATCTTATACCTGTAAACATCAGTGACGCTCCGTTGGAAAATGTGATTCCGACCGGAAATCTTCGGGTTGTGAAGAGTCTGCGCCATCTGATTGTTGAAAATGTGCGCACGGCACGTCGTTTCCTGAAACGCTGGGACAAGACATTCGACATAGATTCCATATCATTCCACGAGCTTAACGGTCATACTGATCTGTCCGAGGTGAGCGAATGGCTTGAGCCGTTACGCCGCGGAGAAGCGATGGGCGTGATGAGCGAAGCCGGTTGTCCGGCTGTCGCCGACCCCGGCGCATTGCCGGTGGAAATCGCTCAGCGTGAAGGGCTGAAGGTTGTTCCGCTTGTCGGTCCGTCAAGTATTCTGATGTCATTGATGGCATCAGGTTTCAACGGTCAGGGATTTGCATTCAACGGCTATCTTCCGATTGATGAGAAAGAACGGAGCCGTGCGGTTCGCGAACTTGAAAACGAATCGCAGAATAAAAACCGTACACAGATATTTATAGAGACACCCTACCGCAACAATGGTATGATCCGTTTCCTTAGTGAGAATCTTCGTCCCGACACCATGCTTTGTGTAGCATGCGACATAACGGATACCGATCGGGAATCCGTGGTGACGCGTCAGGCGGCATCGTGGAAAAACTGCCGGGAGAATTATGACAAACGCCCGGCGATATTCCTTATATACAGAGGTGGAGGTGCGGTTCCGGGAAACAGGAAAGGAGGGAGAAGGAATGTGCGCTAAGAAGATACGTTTCTACGACCATCCCCAGCTTCCGTTCGAGGAGTGGGAGCCTTCTTCTGTTGACAGGGGCAAAGGAAATCCGGGTCAATCGGGCTATACCGATCTTGACATAACACCGGCTGATCAGGCGGTTGACAAAATTTCGGAACGCAATCTGCATTTTATCTCTCTCGGCTCAGGCTCAAGCGGCAACAGCTGCTATATCGGAAGCAAGAGAGGCGGAATACTTATCGATGCCGGTGTCAAGACAGAGGATATAGTGAGAATGCTTTCATCCAACGGCATATCGATGAACTCTGTCAAGGCGCTCCTGCTTACTCATGATCATTCGGATCATGTCAGGTATGCATATAATATAGTGCGAAATCACAAACATATACGCATTTTCTGCACAAACAGGGTGCTCGGCGGGATATTGCGCCGTCACAGCATATCAAAACGTATCAAGGAGTATCATAATCCGGTGTTCAAGGAGATACCGTTCCGGATTCTTGATTTCGAGATAACCGCTTTCGAGGTTCCCCACGACGGGACTGACAACATGGGTTTCTCGATAGAGTTCGACAATCGGCATTTCGTGCTCGCGACAGACCTTGGCGCTGTCTCCGACCGTGCCCGTTATTACATGAGCCGTGCAAATTACCTTGTGATCGAGGCGAATTATGATCTTCAGATGCTGAAATACGGACCTTATCCGGAATATCTGAAGGCGAGAATACAGACAGACAACGGTCATATGGACAATGAGGCTACAGGCGCATTTCTTAAGGAGATAGTCAATCCTGATCTTAAATATGTGTTTTTGTGCCATTTGTCGAAAGACAACAATACCCCCTCCAAGGCTCTCAAAGCGGTAAGGGATGCGTTGGAAAGTGCCGGGAAGGTTGTGGGCAACGCGTCCGAGACCATTCTTGACCGGAAGGCGGATATTCAGCTCATGGCGCTTCCGAGATTTGAACCCTCGCGTCTGTTTGTCTTCAAAGGGGTGGTGTCTTAGTGGCTATTATGCTCATCAGCGGTCCTTCGAGTCCGTTTGGCGCCACTGCAGCGCGTGTCTCTATCCTCAGATAAACGCCATCAATATCATATACAACCAGCTGTGTCTCTTCGTCATCATCATATTCCTCCGTCTCTATTATATTTTCAGGCGAGAGATTGAGGCTTGACGCGAGATAGCTTTCGAGATCATCGGGAAGAAGGTCTCCGAGATATACGTTGCGTATCACGGCAGTAGTGGGAGAAATCACATCCACATCCCAGCTTCCGGGAGTGCCCTGGATGTCAGTATACAATGGGTGTCCCTCGCCGTCAGTGAGTATTCCTTCAAAATTATAATCGAGAGTGTCGAGAGGTTCTCCTACTCGTAAAGCATCGGTGATGCTGCGGACGGTCATGGCGATGTCGTTGTCGGCATGATATTCATCTGCATATAAAGATATGGAATCCTCTGCCTTCTCTTCCGGCGCAGAGGTTTTTCGGCAAGCTGACATGTTGGCTATCAGGCAACATGCGATGCTGAAGATAACTGCAAACTTATGTTTAGATTGGCTCATTATACCATTTCAACAAATCACGGTGCAAATTTATTCAATGTTTTTGAAATATCATTAAAAATCTTAAAAAATATTAAGAAATGCATTCTGTCAAGATGTAATTGGACTTGGGAAACAAATAAGCAAGGGTGCGGAATCCGAT
>CAMWMW010000274.1 GCA_947175455.1 uncultured Porphyromonadaceae bacterium
GTTGGAATCTTGACGGAAACTGTTCGTTTCCCTTATACTCTCAACTTGACTGATTACTCAGTCTCGCTGCTTGTCTTGTGGCAAAATTTCATTGTTCTATTCGCATCCAGAGTCTGTCTCCACCGAGATTTTCACGTCTTGGTTGCCGTGTCGTTTTCTCGTTTGCGGTTGCAAAGTTATAACCTTTTTCGCCGCTGTGCAAATATTTCTACAACAATTTTTCGATAAAAAGGTTTATTTGTTGATAAAGTATTGATATTTAACCGAATCAATAAATGTTAAAATCTCTTTCGAAATGTTAACAGAATTTCTTATTCTCTAAGTTCACACCAACACCTGGATTCTCCGATTTCAGATTAACTTCAAAAAGTGCGGAATAAACACGATGAGCCCCACAACTACGGCGGAGATTACAAATAGAAGAACCGCTCCTGCGGCAACATCTTTAGCCGTCTTGACAAGAGGATCCCGTTCCGGCGATACCTTGTCACACACTTTTTCAATGGCGGTATTGAAACCCTCCGCCATGAACACTCCTCCTATACACAGCGAAATCAGACACCACTCCGTCCCTGACAAATCAAAAAGGCAGCCGGCGATAATCACGCACACGGCTGCCCCAAGATGAATCTGAGCATTTCTCTCTCTGCTGAAAAGGGAAACTATTCCCTCCCATGCATATCTGAAAGACATCAATCGTTTATTCATATTTTCATATAAGTTCATATTTTCATATAAGAAGACGCTAAGAAACTTTTTAAATTTAAACAGCTTCTTAGAACTCCATCGATGCATACACACCTACGGATCTTCCATCAGATACAGGCGAAACCTGCAGGTTGTGCCTCTTTGCAAAGGGTTTTGTAAATATATAGGCACTCGCGGCACCAATGGCTCCGCCGGCAACCACATCCCACCAGTGATGTTTCCTGGAATATACCCTGCCCCACCCTACATAAGCGGCAAGCGCATATGCCGGAGCTCCGAACGCCCAGCCATAACGCCGTTGAAGAAACGCCGCAGTCGCAAAACTCACAGCCGAATGTCCCGACGGGAACGAATGCATGTCGGAACCATCCGGACGACGTTCGGAAACGGCATATTTTAGAATCAGAGTCGCCGCGGCAGTCGCGCCGGCGGTCTCGATTCCCTGAACGAGTCCATCCCAGTCGCGCTCTATAAGCACTCCGGCAAGTGTCGCCACCGGGAGCGCAAGCATTACAATATCGGTTGACCGCGCCACATTCTTCTGCAATCCCGTCGGCGTGAACACATCTTTTGCCGCCGGCTCGAAATATGTCTGCGCCTGAGCGGAAAACAGACATGACGCCATCAATAACATTACCGCTATTATATTTCTTATGCTCTTTATCATAAAATATACTAATTACTGGTCAATCGTCAATATCCCATCCGAACGAGAACTGGTCTACCCACAAAACGGCACCGGTGCCTCCGGTGAAATAATCTCCGTATTTCGATGTTGCCGCCGTGATCTGCACATATGTCGGTTCTTTCGAGGTATCGCGATATTTGATGGGAATCTCGAACTGCTGCCATCCATCCATCGTTCCGCTATACTGCATCTGTCCGTAACCGATGACATAAGACGCGTTGGGATCGAACAGATTGCGGTTTCTCGGATTCGTGCGGATTTCGTAAGGAGCCGTCCAGTCGGTGAGCGCCACATATATGACACAAGTGTCCGGCTCACCTTTCATCGAACTGAATTCCGTCGAGACGTAATCAATCGGGGCTGTCCGGTATTTATAGTAACCGCGAAGCTTGGTGGGACGGAGATTCCACGGCTGTCCGAAATCGAGAATACCGTTGGTACCGTCAACCTTGACAAACTTACCGGTGAAAATAGACCCGGCACCCAATTTGCCGATACCAGCCAATCCAACGAATTTTGTGCTGCATTCCGCTGAAAGTCCGCTGCCTGTGGGAGTGTCGGTCGACGACACCGTAAGATTCTGACCCAATGTGGCGGCTCCCATGTTACCGGTATCCCAGAATTCGGGACCTCCCTCCGCATAGGGATATATGATTTTCCCTATCTGACACCAGTTCTCGAAATCACCGTTGGGAATATCGGCTGTAGACTGCGTTGTGACACGAACCTCGTTGGCAATATTTTCACCGGACACAGCACGAACCACATAACCGGTGAGAGGATCGAGATGAGGGATATAACATGAAAACGCACCCTGGGTCTGGCTGACATAACGTTGCGGAACTTTTATCCATTCTGCCGCACCCTCTTTTTTATATTCAAAACCGTTTTGCACATCAGCCGGTCCGTTGCCGTAAGCCCATATTACCTGCGTCCATGCATCGACATTGGTTGTGCTGACGATAGATTCGGTGAATTGCGCATAGATCGTCCAGTACTCAGTGCGGCGATGACAACTGACAGCGACACGCAAAGGATACGACAGGTCAAGAGGTCCGGGGTCAAGCGCGGGGGTGATTGTCGTGATGCCGGCGGGACCAAGCTTGGCGCGTATCAGCGTCAGTTTTGAAAGATCCGTACCCTCAGGCATGTTCACAATCACCCTGCGACCCACAGGATCGACAAGGCTCTCCCCCACCTCACCCGCTACCTGAAAATAACGCTCTATATTCTGATGGGCGGTGATTTTCCAGTCGTAATCCTGAAAACGCGACAATGTCACATACAGTGGCGATGACATGTCATAAGAACCGTCAAGGAGATCAGGGGTGGATTTGGCTCCGGGAGTTACAGTATATTCCGAGAATCTGACATTCATTATGTCGACAACCTCGTCAAGATACACGTCAACCTCGAATGCTATGGAATCTATAGTCGCCGAACGCGACTCCCCGACTGCGGACACCGCCCGTATTATCTGCGGAATGCGCGGATAAGGGAGATCATTGTGGATGCATCCCGCCAACGCGATGACCGCGACAATCAATATATAAGGCTTAAATCTTAAACTTTTCATCATTTATAAAAACCACACCCGATATTGCAGGTCGATTAAAAACAGTTTCTAAACATGAACCGCAATTCCGAAATTAATATTGAAAAGATTGAATCGGAAATTCGCACCCGATGTCGTTCTGTTTCCTGTCTCTATGCCATTCTCCGTCTGCCGTTCGTTTTTCAGATAAAACCCGAAAACGCCAAACGACAGATTGAACGCAACATTCTTCATCATGAACACACTCACTCCCTGCGAGAAATTAAGTCCGGCTTTCATATAACTAGTATGAGTCGTTCTCAGCGCGCCCGCCTAGGGTCTCTG
>CAMWMW010000275.1 GCA_947175455.1 uncultured Porphyromonadaceae bacterium
GGGTCGAGCTCTACACCAAACCTTACGCCGACAATTACCCGCAAAATCCTGACGAGGCAATCGAAAAATTCATCGAAGCCTCTTCTGAAGCGTTAAAACGGGGCATCGGTCTCAATGCAGGGCATGACCTGAACCTGCATAATCTCTCTTTCTTCCACAAACGTCTCCCTCTGCTCGATGAAGTGAGCATCGGACATGCCATTATCTCCGATGCCCTCTACCTCGGAATAGAACGGACAATTCACGACTATCTCGAGTGTCTCAGATAGCAGAAGTCCGACATCGCAACACCCATTTGATTTCATTAGAAACATTCACACAATCAATAAGCTATGACCCAGCAAACCCTTTCATTCTGGTCTCTCGTTATGGACGGCGGATATATCATGATTCCACTCGCCCTCCTTCTCGTCCTCACGATCTATGTCTTCACCGAAAGGTTCATCGCCATAAACCGAGCCTCAAAGGAAGACAGCTCTTTCATGAACCGTATCCGCGATTATGTGCACGAGGGCGACATAGACTCCGCCTTCAATCTGTGCAAGCGGACCGACACCCCCTACGCCCGTCTCATCCAGAAGGGTCTGTCAAGAATCGGACGCCCGATGAACGATGTCCTTGTTGCAATTGAGAACACAGGAAACATCGAAGTGGCGCAGTTAGGCAAGGGATTCCCCTGGCTCTCAACAACTGCCGCCGGCGCGCCGATGCTCGGATTCCTCGGCACTGTGGTCGGAATGATACAGGCGTTCTTCTCGCTCGCAAGTGCCGGTACGTCTGCAAACATCACGGTGCTTTCGAGCGGCATATACCAGGCGCTTGTAACTACCGTGGCTGGTCTTGTCGTGGGCATCATCGCTCTTTTCGCATACAACTACCTTGTGGCTCGCGTTAACCGCGTGATGAATTCCCTTGAGACAAAGACAATGGAGTTCATGGATCTCCTGAACGAGCCTGTGGCATAAATAATATTCAAGAAGTTGTTCGTATCATGGCTCTTAAACGAAATTTCCAGTCGCTCGAGACTTTCTCCATGTCTTCCATGACAGATGTGATTTTCCTTCTGCTCATATTTTTCATGGTGACCTCGACAATCATATTCCCGGCAGCTATCGATGTCAATCTTCCGCAGAGCAGCGAACAGACTTCGCTGAAACCGGTGACAGAGGTCTATATCGATGCAGACAAGACAATCTATCTTGTCGAGGATCGCAACGATTCCACTCAGACATTATCATCTCCCGTAGAAATCTCGCTCGATGAGCTTGCCGTGCGCCTGACAGCCATACAGCAGAAGGATTCGCTGCGCTCGGTGGCGCTATATGCCGACAGTCTCGTGGATTACGGCAAAGTGGTGGGAATACTTGACATGGCGGCTCGCCAGAATCTGAAAATGGTACTTGCCACCAAAGCCAAGGCACCGGCATCGCAGAACTGACAACATATCCGATATCCAACGTATTCTCAGATGACCAGACAGCAAAAAGATAAAACCGTAGCAGCTGCAATAACTTTCGTGGCAATGCTGATCATTATTGTAGCGTTGTTTTTGGGAGGAATCTCATTCGACAGCGAGCAGACTGACGTGAAGCCTGTTGCAGAGCTCATGACCGATGAGGAGATGTTTCTTGAACCGGAAATACTCAAGGATCTCGGTGAGGAAAACGCTGTCAGACAGGATGCGCCTGCCGAAGCATTCAAAGGGGAACCGGAACCTGCCGAAACAGACAACACTAAGCTCGTGGTCAAAGGCGATAACCCAAAACCGGCGCCTCCGGTCGAGAAACTCGTTACCACCAAGAAGGAAAGTCCGGTGAAGGCAACGGAGCCGTCAATAAGCAAAGAGGAAAAGCAGAAAGTCACCTCCTCGGTTGCAAAGGGTTTCTCCTCGCGCAACGGCAGCACTGAAGGAAAAAGCGGAAGCGCCGGAGCTGGAGGAACCGGCATGGGAATCACCGGCAGCGCGTCGGGACGCACATTCAAAGGGTGCCCCAAACCGGATGTGACTCTGCGCAACAAGACCACTGTCACTGTCTCTGTTGTCATCGATGCCGAGGGGAATGTCATCTCGGCAAAAGCTTCCGGTGGAAGCTCCGCGGCAATACGCTCAGCCTGCGAGCAGGCAGCCCGCGGCGCAAAATGGAGTGCCAAGAAAGGTGCCGGAGAAACACGAGGCACAATCTCCTTCACAATCACTCCGCGATAACACTCATTTCCCTCTTCAGAAACTACAGAAAAATTTTACTATATTGAACAAACAGAAAGCGCCGGGCGATCACACCCGGCGCTTAAAGGTTTTATAAGCGATTGTTTTATTGAGAATCCGTTTTGAATGCAGGCACGGTATTTACGCGAACTTGGAGAAATCTGCCTGAAGCATATCGCCGGTCTCACTGAAGGCGTGGTGCAATGCGAACGCTGCCTTGAGTGTGTGAGGTGTGTGTCCTCCCTTCGAAAGCTTGAGATAATCCCACATAAGCTCTTTATACATCGGATGAACGCAGTTCTCGATGATGGTCTCGGCACGCTGACGCGGATCTTTGCCGCGAAGGTCGGCGACACCCTGCTCTGTCGCGAGTATTTTAACCGAATGCTCGCTGTGGTCAAGATGCGAAACCATAGGAACGATTGTCGAAATCTTGCCACCTTTCTGAATCGAAGGACAGGAGAATATCGAGAGGTATGCGTTGCGGCAGAAGTCCGCGGAACCGCCTATACCGTTCATCATCTTCGTGCCGAGAACATGCGTTGAGTTGACATTTCCGAAGATATCCGCCTCAAGCGCGGTGTTCATCGCTATCAGACCAAGTCGACGCACAACCTCGGGGCTGTTCGAGATCTCGCCGGGACGCATAAGAACCTTGTCGCGGAAGAAATCGATATTGTCCATGAAGTGAAGCATCGCGTCGTCTGAGAACGTCAGCGCGCAGGTAGACGCGAATTTGCAACGACCCTGCTCCATCAGATGCATCACCGCATCCTGTATCACCTCTGTATACATCTCGAACTGGGGAATCTCGGGATTCTCTCCCAGTCCGTAAAGAACCGCGTTGGCGACATTGCCCACACCGCTCTGGATCGGAAGGAACTCCTTGGGTATGCGTCCCTCGCGGAGCTGGGAGGCAAGGAAGTGACAGATGTTCTCGCTGATGCGCTGGCTGACCTCATCGGGGGCGGTGAAAGGCTTGATGCTCTCCGATGCGTTGGATGGAACCACTCCGATAATCTTTTTCGGATCTATCTTAAGCACGGTGCTGCCG
>CAMWMW010000276.1 GCA_947175455.1 uncultured Porphyromonadaceae bacterium
AGCTACCACTGCTCCACCCCGCGGTGTTATTTACGGATGCAAAGTTACGACTTATTTTTGATACGTGCAAATTATTTGGCTAAAAATTTCAAAAAAATATGTTTGACAGCATTCTTTTGCGTATTTTTAGTGACGGGCGTTCAAATGGAGAGAAAATATTGGTGAGAATTGAAGAAAAATTGTTAAATTTGCTCAATAATCCCAACTATGTGCAATTCGGCGGAGGATTCTTTTTGTTGTATAATATAGATTCGCCGTCGGATACTCTTAGAAAGACTGAGATGGTAAAGAAAACGCGTGAGAAATTTATAGAAGTTGCCCGTCAGCTTTTTGCCCGCAAGGGAGTGGAGAATACGACGATGAATGATATCGCGTCCGCTTCCGACAAAGGCAGGCGTACAATCTATACTTATTTCAAAAGCAAACGGGAAATTTTCAACGCCGTCATAGACAATGAGTCCGAGCAGCTTCTGGTCAAGCTCCGCATGATACTCGCCAAGCCGATATCGCCCGAGGAGAAACTTCAGGAATATGTGGGATGCCGGCTTCAGACCATGCGTGAGATTGTTTCCCGCAACGGGTCGCTGAGGGCTGGCTTTTTCAGGGATGTGAGGAAAGTGGATCGTGCGCGAGCCATAATCACAAGAAAAGAGGCTGCGTTGCTTATTGAAATACTGCATGAGGGTATTGCAACGGGAGACTTCAGGATCGGCAATGTCAAGGAATGCGCGCTGGTTATTGTAAATGCCATTCACGGTCTTGACGTGCCCTATATACGTGACAGTCTTTCCCAATACGGGCTCGGAGACGAAAAAATAAAGAAAGTCATAGCGGATCTTATCCTCAACGGGATTATGGCAAGGTGATGAAGCCGTCGTTTTGCCGGAAACTTGAAAGAAAACTTAAAACATACTACTTAATATGTATATCAACTCACTGGGCATTTATGTGCCGGAACTTAGGGTGCCGAACGAGCATTTTCTGAACGTCAACGGTCTGACATCCGAATGGATCGAGCAGCGCACCGGGATAAAGACGCGTTCAAAGGTGGCTCCTGACGAAAATATCGACACCATGGCAATCGCAGCTGTAGAGGATGCGGTCAAATCACTTCCTTATGATGTGAAGGAAACCGGTTTGATAGTGGCTGCCCATTATTGTGTGTATGATACAGTCGCTACCGTGGCTCACAAGGCGCAGAGACATTTTGGCATTCACGGCGCCAAGGCTGTCTATGCCTCGTCCGCGTGCTCTTCTTTTATCAACGGACTTGAGATAATAGAAGGTTACTTTGCAATGGGAAAGGCAGACAAGGCTCTTCTGATATGCAGTGAGCAGAACACTTACTATTCGAATGAGTCCGACCCCAAGAGCGGTCATCTGTGGGGAGACGCTGCGGTTGCATATTTTGTGTCGAAGGAAAGGCAGAGCGAGAATGACATAAAAATACTCGACATATATACAGAGGGTCTCGGAGACATAGGCAAAGGTCCCGGGGGTGTATGTCTGCGTCCGAAAGAAGACGGCATCACGATGCCCGACGGTCGCGATGTCTTTATTCATGCATGCCGCTATATGATTCATGCTCTCAACAAATCTCTTGAGAATTCCGGTCTTCAGCGCGAAGAGATTTCCAAATTCATCTGTCATCAGGCAAACAAGAGGATTGTGGCTCAGGTCGCTCATCAGCTTGACATGGGGATGGACCGTTTCCTCAATAATATCGAGGAACTCGGCAATACCGGATCGGCATCAGCCGCGCTTGTGCTTGCCCAGGATATAGAAAAGATTCATAAAGGGGAGAAAGTGGCACTTATGGTATTTGGCGGCGGCTATTCATGTGGCTGTTTCATTGTGGAGAAATAAAATATATAAGATATAAGCCGGGTCTTACCCGGCTGTAAAAATATCCGAACATACAATTAACAACAATATTTATGAAACTTCTTGAAGGAAAGACAGCGATTGTAACAGGCGCTGCAAGAGGAATCGGCAAAGAGATTGCCTTGAAATACGCATCCGAGGGGTGTAACATCGCATTCACGGATCTTGTTATCGATGAAAACGGTAAAAAAACAGAAGAAGAGATCGCAGCTTACGGTGTAAAATGCAAGGGATATGCATCAAATGCAGCAGATTTCGCCGCTACGGAAAAGACCGTGGAGGAGATTAAGGCGGATTTCGGTTGTATAGATATTCTCGTGAACAACGCAGGTATAACCAAAGACGGTCTGATGCTCCGCATGACCGAGCAGCAGTGGGATGCAGTGATTGCTGTCAATCTTAAATCCGCATTCAACTACATCCACGCCGTTCTTCCGATCATGATGCGTCAGAAATCAGGTTCCATAATCAATATGGCGTCGGTGGTAGGTGTGCATGGAAATGCAGGACAGTCTAATTATGCAGCATCCAAGGCGGGTCTCATCGCCCTTGCCAAGAGTATCGCTCAGGAGGTGGGATCACGCGGTATCCGTGCAAATGCCATAGCTCCCGGCTTTATCGAGACAGCGATGACCGAAGCTCTTCCCGCCGAGGTTCGTAAGGAGTGGTGTCAGAAAATCCCGTTGCGCCGCGGCGGTCAGGTAGAGGATATAGCCAATGTGGCGACTTTCCTTGCTTCCGATATGGCGGGTTACGTTACCGGTCAGGTCATTCAGGTCGATGGCGGCATGAACATGTAATCCGGAACTATCTTAAGATAGTATGAAAAAATATGCAGTGATTGTCGCCGGCGGGGAGGGAAACCGCGCCGGCGGCTCTGTTCCCAAGCAATTCCAGATGTTGGGCGATGTGCCGATGCTGTGGTGGTCGGTGCGGGCATTTCATGAAGAGGATTCTTCCACCGAGATCATACTTGTGCTGCATCCCGGTTTTTTTGATGATTGGGATATCCTGTGTTCGGAACTGCCGGAGAAAGACCGCAGTATCAAGGTGCGTCTAAGCTGCGGCGGTCGTTCGCGTGCGGAGTCTGTGAGAAACGGGCTCATGTCTGTGCCGGATGCCGGAGATGCATTGGTGGCTGTTCACGATGCAGCACGTCCACTTGTAACTCGGGAAATCATAACCCGCGGGTGGGATGCCGCCATAGAAAACGGAGCGGCGGTTCCGGCAGTGCCGATGACAGATTCCATCCGGCTTGTCTCGGAGTCAGGAAGTGTTGCCGTGCCACGCAAGGATTATGTCAAAGTGCAGACTCCTCAGGTATTTTCCGCCGCACTTATCAAGAATGCATACAGCCGCGCAGACATAACATC
>CAMWMW010000277.1 GCA_947175455.1 uncultured Porphyromonadaceae bacterium
TCAGGTAAAGTGTAGGTGTGGTGATTTGTGTGAGAACCAGAACAATAACAATTAAATACAAACGAAAAACGTATGAATTGCTACGAAACCGTTTTCATTTTGACTCCCGTTTTGTCTGACGATCAGATGAAGGAAGCGGTAGAAAAATTCAAGGGCGTGCTTCAGCAGAACGGCGCTGAAATCGTCAATGAAGAAGCATGGGGCCTCCGCAAGCTCGCTTACCCCATCCAGAAGAAATCGACAGGCTTCTACTGTCTTCTCGAGTTCAAGGGTGAACCCACAATCGTGAAGAAGCTCGACATTGCATTCCGTCGTGACGAGCGCGTAATCAGATTCCTCACATTCCGTCTTGACAAGTATGCGCAGGAATATGCAGAGAAGCGTCGCAACCTGAGATCAAAGAAAGCAAGTGAACAACCCGCCGAGGCAGTTGCCGAAGCAGAAAACAAGGAGGCTTAATCATGGCAGCAAATAGCGAAATCCGTTATCTTACTCCCCTTTCAGTCGATACTAAGAAGAAGAAATATTGCCGTTTCAAACGTAGCGGCATCAAGTATATCGACTACAAAGATCCCGAATTCCTCAAGAAATTCCTCAACGAGCAGGGTAAGATTCTTCCCCGCCGTATCACCGGCACTTCACTGAAGTTCCAGCGCCGTGTGGCACAGGCTGTGAAGCGTGCGCGTCATCTCGCACTCCTTCCCTACGTAACCGATTTGATGAAATAATCATTTTTTAACCCGACAAATAGAATTCATTATGAAGATCATACTTAAAGAGAATGTAGCCGAACTCGGTTATAAGGACGATATTGTCGAAGTGAAAGATGGTTATGGCCGCAACTATCTTATCCCTCAGCGTAAGGCGGTGATTGCATCTGCCGCCGCTCTCAAGCAGCTCGCGGAGGATCAGAAACAGCGTGCCCACAAGATTGCGAAGATTAAGGCTGACGCAGAGGCTGCCGCAGCGGCTCTTGAAGGCGTAAGGCTCACAATCGGCGCGAAGACCAGCTCCACAGGCACCGTATTCGGCTCTGTCAACGCTCTTCAGATTGCCGAGGCTCTTGAGAAGCTTGGCCACAATGTTGACCGCAAGATTATCTACCTCAAGGATCCTGTGAAGGAGGTTGGTGTATATACAGCCACTATCAAGTTCCACAAGGAGGTTGTAAAGGAAATCGAATTCGAGGTTGTGGCTGAGTGATACGGCCAGATTCTTTGACTCACGAAATCCATAGCCGCCGTGCAAGCTTGCACGGCGGTTTTTTATGCGATTTCACGTGCGTTTCAGTGAATGAGTCGAAAAAAATGATTAAATTTGCATATTGTGCGTCTGATTTGAAATGACGTGCTTTGGGATATATCAGAAAAATCAAGAAATAAACCATAATATGAAGTTCAATATCGACGGAAAAGTCTTTCAGCAGCAGCTGCAGGCCGTGAATAAGGTTATCAATTCCAAGAATGCCTTGTCTATTCTTGATAATTTTCTTTTCGAACTTGAAGGAGGATGGCTCACTGTGACTGGCAGTGACCAGGAGAACATAGTCTCTTCTCGCGTGGAGGTGACGGATGCCGACGGCGAGGGCGCTGTGGCGGTGCCGGCAAAGACGCTTCTTGAAATTGTCAAGGAGGTCAACAATCAGCCGATAACATTCAACCTGAATGAATCGACTGGAGAAATTGATGTTGTCTTCCTTTCAGGGCGTTTCCGTTTCATGGGTATAAATGCCGATGAGTATCCCAGGGGAGAGAAGCTTGAGGATGACGCAAAGACACTTGTTGTTCCGGCGAGTGTGGTGAGGAAGGGTATAGAGAAGACTATCTACGCGGTGAGTCTCGAACCAATCCGCCCGATGATGACCGGTATATTCTGGGATATCCATGAAGGTGACATCACTTTTGTGGCAAGCGACACGCATAAGCTTGTGAGGTATATCAATTCGGAAGCAAATCCCGGGATAGTGACTTCATTCATAATGCCTTCAAAGCCGGCTTCCATCATCAAGGGAATCCTTGACAAGGAGACGCAGGATGTGAAGATGACGCTCGGGGCCAAGGGCGCGAGGTTTGAGTTTGGCGGCTATACACTCACATGCCGTTTTATCAAGGGTAACTATCCCAATTACAACCGTGTGATACCAGACAGCAACCCGTTCCTGATAAAGGTTGACCGCGACACATTCCTGAACGCCATGCGTAGGGTTGCGATATTCGCGAGCAAGGCGTCAGGCCTTGTGAAATTTGAGATTTCCGACAACGGTATAAAACTCAGCGCGCAGGATTTGGACTACGGCACATCGGCCGAGGAGAAAGTGATGTGTGAGTATGACGGAAACCCGATGACAATCGGATTCAATTCCGCGTTTACCCTTGAGATTATGGGCAACCTTTCAGGAGAGACCATCCTGATACGCCTGTCGGATCCTGCCCGTCCCGGAGTGTTTGAACCTCTTGACCAGGAGCCGAACGAGAATATCGTCTCAATACAGATGCCGCTTCAGGTGATTGAGTGACGATGACAGATGAACCTCATTGAATATTAGACTACGATGCAAGACAATATAAGTCTCAAACTTGAGCGACCCATAATATTTTTCGATCTCGAGACAACCGGTACGAATGTCACGAGAGACCGTATAGTGGAGATTTCCTATATAAAGGTGTATCCCGACGGGAGGGAGGAGAGGAAGAGCCGCAGGCTCAATCCTGAGATGCACATTCCTGAGGCGAGCACTGCTGTGCATCATATCACAGATGAGGATGTGAAAGACGAGCCGACGTTCCGTCAGGTGGCTAAATCCTTGCTTGAGATTTTTGAAGGGAGTGATATCGCCGGATATAACAGCAACAAATTTGATGTTCCTGTGCTGATGGAGGAATTCGGAAGATGTGGCATTAATTTTGATGTCAACGGCCGACGATTCATCGACGTGCAGAATATATTTCATAAGATGGAGCAACGCACGCTCGTGGCCGCATATCGCTTTTACTGCGGACGCGAACTCGAGGACGCCCATAGTGCCATGGCTGACACTCAAGCCACCTATGAGGTGCTTCTGGGCCAGTTGCGGAAATATGAGGAACTCGAAAATGATGTGGAGTTCCTTGCGAAGTTCTCTACAATCGGACGTAACCTCGACCTTGCCGCCAGGATAGTGCTTGACGATAACGACGCGCCTGTCTTTAATTTCGGGAAACACAAGGGAAAGGCTGTGAAGGAGGTGTTCCGCAAGTAACCGTCGTTCTACGAT
>CAMWMW010000278.1 GCA_947175455.1 uncultured Porphyromonadaceae bacterium
CATAGCAGCCGAAGTAGCGCGGATGACGGCAGACGGAAAACGTGCCCCCCATCTCGCGGCAATTCTCGTAGGTCACGACGGTGGATCGGAGACATATGTTGCCAATAAGGTGAAAGCCTGTGGAGAATGCGGTTTCACAAGCAGTCTTATCCGTTTCGAGGAGGATGTGACAGAAGAAAGGCTTATCGAGGAAATAACCCGCCTGAACGAAGATGAATCCGTAGACGGGTTCATAGTCCAGCTCCCCCTTCCGCGGCATATCGACGAACAAAACATCATCCGCGCAATCGACCCTTCAAAAGATGTCGACGGATTCCACCCGATCAATGTAGGCAGAATGTCTATCGGGCTTCCCGGATTCGTGTCAGCCACCCCGGCGGGAATAATGCAGCTCCTGAAAAGATACGGAGTGGAGACCAAAGGGAAACACGCTGTGGTGCTCGGACGAAGCAACATCGTCGGAAAACCGATGGCGACACTCCTCATGCAGAAATCCGACCCAGGAAACTGCACTGTGACCGTGTGTCATTCAGCCACACCGAACATCAGGGAAATATGTCTGCAAGCCGACATCATAGTGGCGGCGCTCGGACAGCCGGGATTCGTCACAGCCGATATGGTCAAGCCCGGCGCTACGATTATCGATGTGGGCACCACCCGTGTGGAAGACGCCTCGCGAAAAAGCGGCTGGCGACTCCGTGGAGACGTGGATTTCGAGAATGTCGCTGAAAAATGCGAGTTTATAACACCCGTGCCCGGTGGTGTGGGTCCGATGACAATATGCTCGCTGATGATAAATACTCTCCAGGCTTGCAAGGACAATCCTTATAAATAATAAAAACTCCCTTACGGTTGTTATAGAGTGTAGAAAACGTCTGATAACCGACACCTGAAAACTGCAGAAATGAAAAATCTTGTGATAGTCGAGTCGCCGGCAAAAGCGAAGACAATAGAAAAATTTTTAGGCAAAGACTTCAAGGTGATGTCAAGCTACGGCCACATCCGCGATCTCAAGAAAAAGGGCATGAGCGTGGAGGTCGACTCGGATTTCTCTCCACTTTATGAGATACCGGCAGAGAAAAAAGAGCTTGTAAAGCAATTGAAAGCGGCGGCAAAAGATGCGGATACCGTATGGCTCGCTTCCGATGAAGACCGGGAGGGAGAGGCAATCGCATGGCACCTTTATGAGGTGCTCGGTCTGAAACCCGACAACACCCGGCGCATCGTATTCCACGAAATTACAAAACCGGCTATCCTACACGCCATCGAGAATCCGAGAACAATCGACATCGACAGGGTGAACGCGCAGCAGGCGCGAAGGGTGCTCGACAGGATTGTCGGATTTGAACTGAGTCCGATTCTCTGGAAAAAAATCAAACCTGCGCTGTCGGCAGGACGCGTGCAGAGCGTAGCGGTAAGACTCATCTGCGAACGTGAAAAAGAAGTGGAGGCATTCAGTCCCGAACCTTTCTTCCGAATCAACGCCCTGTTCTCAGGACATTCCGGAGAATCGTTCAAGGCGGAGCTGAAACGCCGCATGGCGACCGAAGAGGAAGCCCGCGCTTTTCTTGAACACTGCGCTTCAGCCACGTTCTCTGTCGCGGACTTGAGCGTAAAACCGGTAAAACGCGCTCCGGCACCACCTTTCACGACCTCCACCCTTCAGCAGGAAGCCGGCAAAAGACTCGGTTTTTCCGTGAACACCACGATGCGTATCGCCCAGAAACTATATGAAGACGGGCGCATAACATATATGCGTACAGACTCGACAAACCTGTCGGAACTGGCAATCAAGGACATCTCTTCTGCAATAACAAAGGAATACGGACCGGACTTCGTGAAGGTACGCCATTACCACACCAGTTCCAAAGGCGCACAGGAAGCGCACGAGGCAATCAGACCGACATATATCTCAAACACATCGATTCCGGGAACATCGCAGGAGCAGAGACTTTACGAACTTATCTGGAAACGCGCGGTCGCCTCACAGATGAGCGACGCTCTTCTTGAGAAAACAAATGTGGAGATCGCCGTCAGCGGTTCAGCGGACGGTTTCAAGGCGGAAGGCGAGGTTGTGAAGTTCGAGGGTTTCATGAAAGCCTGGCGCATTGATGCGGAATCGGCTTCGTTCACACGTCTGCCGGCTCTATCTGAAGGCGAGACCCTGCATGCGGGTGAGATTACCGCCACCCAGCGGTTCACACTGCCACCGGCGCGATTCACCGAGGCAACTCTGGTCAAAAAGATGGAAGACCTCGGAATAGGTCGCCCATCGACGTATGCTCCCACCATCTCCACGATACAGAGCCGGGATTATATCCGTCACGGCGAGAAGGAAGGTGTGCCGAGATCTTACGATGTGCTCACTCTGTCGGAAGGTTCTATAAAAAAAGAGACTCTGTCGGAAAACACCGGCAGCGAAAAAGGGAAGCTTGTGCCTACAGATGTCGGGATGGTGGTCAATGAGTTTCTGACAAGTTATTTCCCTGATATTCTCGACTACAACTTCACCGCACGGGTGGAGGAAAAATTCGATGAGATTGCGGAAGGAAAACTCGGCTGGAAAAACGAGATGGCGGATTTCTACACTACATTCCACCCCTCGATCGAGAAAGTGGATTCGATGAGACTCGAACACAAGGTAGGTGAACGCGTACTCGGCACCGACCCGACAACCGGGAAACAGGTATCGGTTAAAATCGGTCGCTTCGGACCCGTGGTACAGATCGGTGACGCTTCCGATGACGAGAAACCTCAGTTTGCAAGTCTTCTGGAAGGACAGAGCATTCAGGACATTACACTTGAGGAAGCGTTGAAACTTTTTGAACTTCCACGCAAGGTCGGCACATTCGAAGGGAAGGATATCACAGCCGCAATCGGACGCTTCGGACCATACATCCACTATGAGAAGATGTTTGTGTCCATCCCCAAAGATCTTGCGCCGCAGACAATAACCCTTGAGGAAGCCGTGGCTTTGATTCACGCCAAGAAAGAGGAGGAGGCAAACAGGCTGATAAAGGATTTTCCGGAAATGCCCGGACTCGAGGTGCTGAACGGCAGATTCGGACCTTACATCGCATATAAGAAAGAAGGTGCCCGAAAAGCGGTGAACTATAAGATACCGAAATGCACTGACCCCGCATCTCTGTCGTTTGAGGAGGTGAAAGAAATAATGGAGAAACAGGACGCGGCTCCGGCAAAGAAACCACGCACTCGCAAAAAATAAGATGTGCGGTCCCGGTTCCTCCATTC
>CAMWMW010000279.1 GCA_947175455.1 uncultured Porphyromonadaceae bacterium
CGATACGCCGCCACATTGCCGGCGTTATGATGAAAGCCTTGCGGGAACGCGGCTTGTCGCGCATCACATCTTCTGACGGCGGAAGTGATGCCAGTGCCATCGCAGCAAAGGTGTCCATGATAAGGTTTACCCACAGCATCTGCGTCACTGTCAGCGGTGATTCCATACCCATGAACGCGCCGGCGAGCACAATCAGACAGGCGCAGACGTTCACCGTCAGCTGGAACATGATGAAACGCTGCAGATTACGATAAAGCGACCGTCCCCACATCACTGCCCTTCCTATCGATGAGAACTTATTGTCGATTATCGTGATATCCGATGCCTCTTTTGCCACGGAAGTGCCGTCGCCCATTGAAAGACCCACATGCGCGGCTTTGAGCGCGGGAGCGTCATTGGTGCCGTCGCCGGTCACGGCAACTACCTCGTTGTTGCGCTGCAACGCCTCCACAAGACGCTTCTTGTCCATTGGCCGGGCACGGGCAATAATCTTTATATCCTCCACACACCGCTCGAGCTCGTCATCGCTCATTGCGGCGATATCCGCGCCGGTGACTATATTTGCATCACTGTCCCCGGCGATCCACAAACCTATCTGACGCCCTATCTCCCGTGCGATAGCCGGCGTGTCTCCTGTCACTATCTTCACCTTGACTCCTGCGTCAAGCACTTCTCGAACAGCCTCCGGAACATCACTGCGCACAGGATCCGAAATCGCCGTTATACCTAAAAACTTAAGGTTCTTCCCGATGAACACGTTATCCACAATCACATCTTCACCCTTGTCTAAAACCTGGTATGCGAAGCCGAGAGTCCTCATAGCCTGGTTCTGGTATCCTAAAAGACGGGCATCAATCTCCTCTCTCGTCACACCGTCAGGCAGATTCCGGCACATTCCAAGCACAATCTCCGGAGCGCCCTTGACATATGCCACGCGTGCCGGTCTGCCATCCGCATCTTTTATGACCGCGGACTCAACCACCGTAGCCATATATTTGCGTTCTGTGGTAAAAGGAAGCTCATCCACCACGGCGAGCCCTTTCTTCACGCGTGCGTAATCGACACCATTGTCGCGCAACCACAGCAGCAACGCCCCCTCCGTGGGATTACCCAGCACCTGCGGTTTTGCAGGATCCGAGAAGTCGAGCTGCGCCGTTGAATTAGCGGCGATACCCTCCGCCACGATACTGCCGGAAAGGTCAGCCCCCCCCGGTTCCGAAAGAAGACCATAGAAATCCGCTTTATAGACCTGCATACGGTTCTGAGTCAGCGTACCCGTCTTGTCTGTACATATGACAGTTGTCGCACCCATTGTCTCGCATGCATGCATCTTGCGCACAAGATTGTTGGTGCGCAGCATACGGCGCATAGAGTATGCCAGCGACAGAGTCACTGCCATCGGCAAACCTTCAGGTACTGCTACCACAACGAGCGTCACGGCAATCATCAGCGTCTGAAGGGCGTATTGTATGAAATCCAGCCAATCGAACTGTGCATGATGCGTAAAATACATCACCATTCTCCCCACGACTATAATAGCCGCGATAACATAGCTCGAAACGGAGACCATGCGCCCCAGACGGTCAAGCTGCTCATTAAGAGGAGTCTTTACGGAGTTGTCAATCTGAGACTCCTTGAATACCTTTCCGTTCTCGGTATTGTCGCCTACTGCGGTGACTTCATAGACACCATGCCCCTCCATCACCTTCGTTCCGCGCATAAGTGTGTCGGACCGGTATGTCGCTTCCGGATCGAAATGCGATTCGTCGGTAGTCTTCATGCATGAAGGCTCACCCGTAAGCGTGGATTCATCCACACTCATGGACACGGCTTCCAGCAATCTTCCATCAGCGGGAATCTCATCGCCCGTGTTGACAACAACGATATCACCCACAACAACGTCCTTGCGAGGTATCTGCGTGACCGCTCCGTTGCGCCACACTTGCACCGGCTCCTCGTCATTGACCTGATTTAGAATCGCGAACTCTTTGTTAGCCTTCATCTCGAACCAGAAACTCAGTCCGGTAGCAAGAAAAATTGCCGCGAATATTCCCACAGGCTCAAAAAACGGCTTGAAGGAATGGTCGGCATCAATATACGACTCATACACCGCAATCCCTACCGACAAAAACAGGGCTACAAGCAATATGATAATCAGAGGATCCCGGAATCCCCTCAAAAATTGCTTCCACAGCGGATCCCGCCCCACAGGTGTCAGCACATTCTCACCATGCAGGCTCCGGCTCTCGGAAACCTGCGCGTCATTCAAACCTTGATAATTCATTCGGGCTATATTATTTCTGCGGAATATGCATAAGTCCGGGGATTGTAATTATTCCCCCATGAATACAGACACATTCCTGATTTCAGGATACAAAATTAATAAAATTTTACCATCTGAACGCAGATGACTATCACGAATCACCGACCTCCGAATGCTCTCCGCTTTCCATATGAATCCGGTTCATCTCAATAGGAGTCAGCACGTGCGCTCCGAGTTTTTCATTGATTTCATCAAACGCTCCCATTTCTATTTTTTATAAAATTCATCAATCTGTTTGTCGCCAACAAAGCTGCCGCATATGCCGCCACAATCATGAAAAACGGAAGACGCAACGGGAATATTCCTTTCCACCATCCTCCAAAGAAATAACAGAAGAACTGCAGCCATAAAAGACATTGGGTAGTGACACAAAGGGTACACCACGTCCTGATGCGGAATTTCTGATACCATATGCTCCAGACTGTGAACGGAAGACAACATCCGTTTATAAGCGCAAGATTATGAATCTCCCCCGGAAACAGAATAAGAATCAGTGTCGAGACGGTAAAATATGTTATACCCACCTCGCTCCAGCTGAAAATTCCGAAAAACGTGGATGCTTTCTGTTCGAGCACATGATCACACCCATGCTCCTGAAGCACGCCGCAAATCCTGTCTGCCGATTTACTCTTTATTTTCAAGGTCTTGAGAATCAGAAGCCATGTCACGGCAATCCCCGCAATATCGACAACGGTCAGCAAAACAGACGACAGTTGTCTCCAGAGTCCTGACATTGCGAAACCTGCGGCAAAAAGAAAAACCACACTGAGAACAAGCAGCAATGTCTTCCCTTTAGATACGCTTTCGAAAAACAGATGACGCGTATAATCCGGCTCACGAGACTCTTTCCCGGCTTTTGCAAGAAGCACCACTCCTGTGGCATCTTTCTCGAAATCAGCGAGACTCATGCTCCGCGA
>CAMWMW010000280.1 GCA_947175455.1 uncultured Porphyromonadaceae bacterium
AACAAGCAGTTTGAAATCTGAGGTCTGTTCTCGGTCTCTAATCCACGCTAAAATAATCCGGTCTGTAAATACTTGTTTCATGACCGTGATTATTATTACGTATCAGCTCCTTATACACAAAGAAATGCTGGTCTATTGCCTTGCGGTAACCATTCTCGTCACCCGCTTTGAGGAACCGCAAAAGATCCTGGTGCGTAACAAGCTCGCCTTTCTCTTGAAGACTGCCGTTGATTTCCGAGACATATGTTTTCAGATTGGATTTCACAAATTCCATCACCGGATATATAATCTCCTGAAACTGACTGATAGTGGAATTGCGTGTTATTTCATATAACTTCGAGTGAAACCGATGCTCCGAGATGTTGGCATATATATTGTCACCGAGTGCGACTTCCATGTAAACAGCCTCTTCAAGATCCTTGATATCGGCAGGTGTGATATTCTCAAAAATGTAACCTGTTATCCCGACCTCAAGCGCCACTCGAAAACCCAAAAGATTTACAAGAGACTTCTCGCTCATAAGATTCGGACGTATCGCACGCTTCATCCCTCCGAAAATAGACGGTTCTTTCAGAACCATGCCGCGTCTCGTCCGGCTTTCAACGATTCCAAGCATCTTCAACCGACTGAGTGCTTCCCTGACCACACTTCGCGTCACTCCCAATGACACGGAAAGCTCATGCTCCGACGGCAGCTTGTCGCCGAGCTTGAAATCATGCTCGCCGAGATATAACAAAACCCTGTCTTCAACATGATCCACAAGTGTTATAGTGGTGTTATTAAGTCTGAGTTGTTCCATGATTATAGTATTTATCCGATTTGTCCGACAAATAAAGTCAAACATTTTCGGTGGAAAGTTTCCCACCGCATCTTAAGGTTTCAAAATCATCTTTTCGGCGGTAAATATATAGCATTTTTTTATAATGTGCAAAATATTTTAGAAAAATTTTTAAAATTCTATTAAAATAATTAAAAAATCGAACATACTGCAACAAAAAGCGGCAATCATACATCTGCATGATTGCCGCTTTTTTCAATATCGGTGTTATTATTTCTTCATTTCCTTAGCCCAGGAATCTTTCAGTCCTATTGTCTTGTTAAAGACAGGGCGACCCGGTGTGGAATCTTTGTCTACAACGTAATATCCAAGGCGCTGGAACTGATAATTGTCGCCAGCCTTGATTCTTTCCGCCAGCCAAGGCTCAATCTTGGCATTACTCCTTATCTTCAGAGAGTCCGGATTGAGAAGATCCCGGAAGTCTCCTTCCTCAGCACTTGGATTCTCGACTGTGAAGAGTCTGTCATAATCGCGGATTTCCGCAGTCGTGGCAGTCGGCACCGATACCCAATGCAACGTGCCTTTCACCTTGCGGTCACTACCCGGGAGTCCGCTGCGGGTGTCGGGATCATATGTGGCATATATCTCTTCAATCTCGCCTTCATCGTTCTTTTTAACTCCGGTGCATTTGATTATATACGCACCTTTGAGTCTCACTTCCTTGTCGGGCGACAGGCGGAAGAATTTCTTCGGAGGATTCTCCATAAAGTCTTCACGTTCTATCCACAACTCGCGGCTGAACGGCATCTCATGGGTGCCTTCAGTGGGATTCTCCGGATTGTTGTCCATCGCCATATATTCCGTTTTGTCTTCCGGATAATTCGTAAGAATCAGCTTCACCGGATTCTGAATCACGCTTACACGTGTGGCTGTCTTGTTCAGATCTTCTCTTACGGAGTGTTCGAGAAGTTCGATATGGTTCAGAGCCTCATATTTGGTATAACCGATTCTCTTTACAAAATCCTTTATTGAGGAAGGTGTGTAGCCTCTGCGGCGCAATCCACGGAGCGTCGGCATGCGCGGATCGTCCCAACCGCTCACAAGACCCTCTTTTACCAATTGAAGGAGTTTGCGCTTGCTCATGACAGTATAAGTCAGGTTCAGTCTGTTGAACTCAATCTGACGCGGACAATAAGAATCATCGGCGAGTTCCTTGACAAAATATTCATAAAGCGGACGGTGAGGCACAAACTCAAGCGTACATATCGAGTGGGTCACCCCTTCGAAATAATCACTCTGTCCATGGGCGAAATCATACATGGGATATACCTTCCACTTGTCGCCGGTGCGCCAGTGGGGAGTCTTTATGATACGATACATGATCGGATCGCGGAAATGCATGTTGTCGCTTGCCATGTCAATTTTTGCGCGAAGCACCATCGCCCCTTCATCGAATTCTCCGGCATTCATTTTTTCAAACAATGAGAGATTCTCCTCTACCGGGCGATCGCGGTAAGGACTGTTTGTACCGGGCGTTGTCGGCGTACCTTTCTGGGCTGCGATCTGCTCGCTGGTCTGCTCGTCGACATATGCCTTGCCCTCCTTGATAAGACGCACTGCGAGATCATAAAGCTGAGGGAAATAATCACTGGCATAATAAAGACGGTCTTCCCAGTCGTAACCAAGCCAGTGTATGTCTTCCTTGATTGCCTCTACATATTCGGTATCCTCTTTCTGGGGATTAGTGTCATCAAAACGAAGATTGCAGGTACCCCCGAATTTCTCGGCAGCACCGAAATCCATTATAAATGCCTTTGCATGTCCGATATGCAGATAGCCGTTGGGCTCCGGAGGGAAACGGGTATTGAGTCGTCCACCATTCTTGCCAGCCTCAAGGTCTGCCTTGATTTCCTGCTCTATAAAATTGAGACCGCCCTCTGCTACGGCTTCCTCTTCCTTTATGATTTCTTTCATAATGCTATTCTGATAGTCAATTTTCCAAAATGCAAAATTATAAAAAAACTTTTATAACTGACATATGCAAATGACTTTTGTAATAAAAAAAAGTCGGGTTCCGACAAGAAATCGGAACCCGCGATACCTGCGGAAGTTTCAGTTGACACTCATTGTTGAGAATGCCGTGCCCGACAAGGTGGCATACGTTCTTGCGAACTGACGTAGAAAACAGAGTGTCGACTTCCTCGGAGCCGGAACCACATTCACATTGCGGTCCACATCTGCAGTAAAGTGGGAATCGTGCGTCATAGGCAAATAATTTTAAACAAACTCACCTATATAACGCTCCGGACTCCTTGTTTATTATCGGATTTCCTCAAATTTACTACAGATTCAGGCTAAGAAAATGTTTCTAAGAAACTGTTTAAATTTAATTGTGAGGTTACTTGAGAGGATTTTATGAGGTGTTTTTAAGAGTCGAAGAGGGAGCATAGCGGGCTATGTG
>CAMWMW010000281.1 GCA_947175455.1 uncultured Porphyromonadaceae bacterium
AGCAGAGACACATCTTGCGGTTGTTGCGGCAGAGGATATCGTAATTCACACACCCTTCGCATCCTCTCCAGAATTCTTCGTCTGTGGTCAGCTCCGAGAATGTCACCGGCTTGTAGCCGAGGCGGGAGTTGAGTTTCATTACAGGCAGCGAAGTGGTGATGGAGAAAATTTTCGCGAAGGGGAATCGTCGTCGGGCAAGTTCGAATGTCTTGTTCTTGATACGCGCCGCAAGACCGAGCTTGCGGAACTCCGGGTCTACGATAAGACCCGATGTGGCAACGTAGTCGCCATGACCCCAGCTTTCAATGTAGCTGAAGCCGATGAGACGGTCGCCATACATCGCCACTACGGCTTTCTCTCCGCGTATCTTGTCGATGATGTAGTCGGGAGAACGCCTGGCGATACCGGTGCCGCGCTGAAGCGCGGACTCATAGATGAGGTCGCATATGAGATCGGCATGTTTTATATGCTCTTCTCCTGCAAACATCACTGATACCTGGTCGTTGTTCATTACTGATTGATTATTCTTGCCCTGGCGGTTTTGCCGCCGTTTTTCGAAAATTGCCGCAAATATAATCAAAAAACAGTAATAATCTGCATCTAATTTATAAAAATATGAATTTTTGGCTTGTAATTATTCGGAATTGTGGAAAAATGTGGCAGTAAAGAGCGCTTTCGAAAGTGCTCTTACGCGCTCAATCGATTCTGCAGATAATGCGGAGTCTGTCGCCTGAAAGATCGATCTCCCAGAATACGGGACGGCGCACATATCTGCCGTTGACTTCGCTATGGCTGTGGGCTGAAAGGATATCGCGTCCTTCGAGGTCTCTGAATATCATGCCGTGACCGTGGTTCGGGGGTGTCAGCGGTTCTTTCTCCTGTTTCCACGGACCTTCGAGACGACCGCTTTCAGAGTATGCCACGCCCATGGTGTAGTCGCCGAGGATCCATGAGGTCCAGAGCATTCCGAGGCGTCCGGTGTCTGTGCGGAAAAGCCATGGACCGTCGGTGACGCGGTTGAATGTGATGCCTCCGTCTCTTTTCTCGCGGCTCCAGGGGGAGTCTGACGCACGGAAGAGCAGCATCGGTTCGCCGACAGGTCTGCTCAGGTCTCCGGATAACTCTATCGCCTCGATGGTGCCGTTCTGGTTGTGCAGCCATTCTTCGCAGAAAACCATGTACGGCTTGCCGTCTTCAACCCAGAATGTGCCGTCGAGGGTGGGGCGGTCGGAGGGCAGATAATCGTGACCGGATACGGGTGTGTACGGTCCTTCAGGAGTGTCGGCGGAGAGTATGTGGGAGGCGCGACGCGGAATGCGTCCCTCTTTGTTGGTCTCTATTATGATGCTGTCGTTTGTGAATGTCGCGAAGTAGTAGAATTTCCCATTGTATTCATGCAGCTCGGCTGCCCAGATCTGAGGATGTGCTCCCATCCAGGATGCGGGGGAGGGCTGTGCCGCGGAATAGGGACCGTCCCAGTGTGACAGGTCCTTGCTTTTCCAGAGGAGTCCGCCGGTGCCGGTCATGTAATATGTGGAGGTGGCTTTGTGGACCAGCACAGCCGGGTCGCTGAGGATTATGGAATCTCTCGGCACGTTGCTCTTCGCTGCCGGTGTGCCGCGCCTGCCCGGTTCTGCATGGCATATGACGGAAAACGGATTTGCGAGAAGCATTGTGAGTATCAGAAGTGACTTGCGCATGACTGTTCTGTGTTTTATGGTTTGGAAACAGTTTCTTAAAGTGTGTTTACTTTTAACTTAGGTTGGCATAAAGATGGATTTTTGAGGGATTTCAGCGAGTTGAGAAAGGAGCAATTACCACATTGCGACTGCCGAAACTTGGCTGAAAGCACCAAAAAGACACTTTATGATGACTTAAAGAATTTCAAGAAACGAATTTAGCTTTAATTCGTGTTAAAAGTAAACACACTCTAAACAGTTATAAGCCAAAGTTAACAAAAAAAATTATAAACTCCATGTTTCCCCGGAGAATTTATTACATTTGCAGCTGTGTTTTTGTTATTCCGGTCTTTCGTGTGGAATAATCCTGAAGTGGTCGTTAAAAATCAATTGACAGTTAATATGATAAGGAAATTGTTGCTGCTGTCGGCATTTGTGGTGATTTGTCGCATGGCGGGGATGGCGGATGTGTGTTTTGAAAAAGTGTTCTGTGATTCGACTCTCAGACTTGATTATATTGCTGCCGGTAATTCGGAGGAGAGTCATGTGTTTCTTGACAGGATGCATAAGTTCGGCGGATGGGCGGGACGCAGGTGTAATCTTGACAGGATTCCTTATGTCGGCAACGGGATAGTGACTGTGGCGGATTCTTTGAGTGGCGACACCATATACAGGCACAGTTTCTCCACTCTTTTCCGGGAGTGGCAGTCTACACCGGAGGCTGCCGTAACCTCGAAATCTTTTCAGAATACGTTCCTGATACCTTTGCCTCGCAGGGCGGCAAGGATTACGATAGAATTGCTTGACGGACGGCACGATGTGGTGGCTTCGAATACGCATTTCTATTCACCGGATGACATTCTCATAAAGGAGTCGGACACGAGGGATAAAAGCGAATACCGCTATCTGAGAAAAAGTGGCAATGCGGAGGATGTGATTGATGTGGCGATTCTTGCCGAGGGGTATACGGCATCGCAGACGGATGCTTTCTATGCGGATGCGGAGAGGGCAGTGGAGGCGATACTGAGCCATGAGCCGTTCAAGGACCGGGCGTCGTGCTTTAATTTTGTGGCGGTAGCTACGGTTTCTGAAGATGAGGGAGTGAGTGTGCCGAGAAGAAAGGAATGGAAGAAGACATCGTTCGGGTCAAATTTCGACACGTTCTATTCAGACCGCTATCTGACCACCGGCAATGTGTTTGACATTCATGAATCGGTTTCGCATGTGCCTTATGAACATATCATAGTTCTTGCCAATTGCGATGTGTACGGTGGCGGCGGGATTTACAACAGCTATACGCTGACAACCACCGGACATGATAAATTCGAGCCGGTGGTCGTGCATGAGTTCGGACATAGTTTCGGAGGACTTGCCGATGAATATTTCTATGAGGGGGATGTGATGGAAGACAGTTATCCGTTTGATGTGGAGCCCTGGGAGCCGAATATCACCACGCTTGTAGATTTTGACTCAAAATGGAAATCCTTGCTTGAGGAGGGGACTCCGGTGCCGACGCAACGCAGTGAATGGGAAAAGTATCCTGCGGGGGTGTTCGAGGG
>CAMWMW010000282.1 GCA_947175455.1 uncultured Porphyromonadaceae bacterium
AAATCCCTCAAAAATCCATCTTTATGCCGACCTAAGTTAAAAGTAAACACACTCTAAGTAACTTCCGGTTGTAATCCGTGAGCAAACGAGTCTCTTGTTTGTTATAAAGATATAGGGAGACAATCGTTTCCCGCAAACACCTTAAACTATATTGAAAGGTTACGTATTATGAAAGTATACACAGAAGTGCTCGGTAACATAAACCGGGATCAGCAATGGAAAGAGAAACTGAAGGATATGGAAACAGACTACATATTCCTTGACCAATGGACGGCACAGAAAAGCCGTTTTCTCGGGAAGGGAACAAGTGGCGAGGAATATCCGATTGCTCTTAAGCGTCACACGCAGGTGGCAGATGGCGATGTAATCGATTTTGATCCGGATACAAAAAAAGCTGTTGTTCTGAAGATCGAACTGAGTCCGGTTCTTGTGATAGACCTTGGCGCGCTTGCGGACAAGGATCACGAAACCATAATCCGGCGTTCGGTCGAGCTTGGTCACGCCATCGGCAACCAGCATTGGCCAGCCGTTGTAAAAGGCACAAAAGTATATGTTCCGCTTACTGTAGATAAGAAGGTCATGTTGAGCGTGATGGAGACACACAATCTTGAAGGCATATCATATGATTTTCAGAAAGGAGTCGAGATTATCCCATATCTTGCACCTCATGAGATACGCCGTCTGTTCGGCGGCGCGGGGCATGACAGCCACGGACTCGGCGAGCACCATCATCATGCCACGACACACATTCATTTCGATGAAAACGGAATAGCACATGAACACACACACTGAATATGACATGACGGCGCTTTCGAGGCTGCTTCAGTTCACCGATTCTACGTTTCCGGTGGGGACATTCTCCTTTTCCAACGGATTGGAGACTGCCTCTTTCGAACGTATTGTGCATGATGCCAAGACCCTGCGTGCGTTCACTGCCTCGCAGGCAAGACAGGCGGCATTCAGCGACGGTGTGGCAGCCATCCACGCTCACCGCGCCTTCCTGCGTGGAGATTACGAAGCGATTGCGGATGCCGACAGAATGCTCATTCTTTTCAAAATGAACGATGAGGCGCGTATGATGCTCCGGCGCATGGGAAAGAAATTCGCGGAACTGATGGCGAAACTTTTTGATAACGCGATTGTCACACGCTGGCTTGCAGATATTGCAGGTGAAAAAGTGCCGGGAACTTTTCCTGTCGCCCAGGGCGTTGCTTATGCAGCGGGGGGACTGGATGAAAAGGCTCTTTTCTGCGCACATCAGTACGGTGTGATAAACATGGTTCTTTCAGCCGCGTTGAGATGTGTGCGTGTGTCGCATTACGAGACACAGAAAATACTTTTCGATCTCTCGGAAGATGCTGGTGCGCTTTATGACGAGGCATCGCAGATGGAATTGAAGGATATGAACGCATTCTTTCCGGAACTCGACATACTGGCGTCACTGCATGAAAAAGGCAGCATGCGCATGTTCATGAATTGAAATGCCTATTTATAAGTCATTAACTTCATATATGTAAATTACAAAACTATAACTATATTATGTCTCAGACCTGTAGAATTGGAATCGGCGGACCGGTAGGATCCGGCAAGACCGCCTTGATAGAGGCTATAACTCCCCGTCTTCTTGAACTCGGGCAGAAAGTGCTGATCATTACAAACGATATCGTCACAACTGAAGATGCCAAACACGTGAGAAAAACTTTGAAAGGCATTCTTCATGAAGACAAGATTATAGGAGTCGAGACCGGAGCGTGTCCTCACACCGCGGTCCGGGAAGATCCCTCCATGAATATAGCGGCGGTGGAGGAGATGGAAGAGCGTTTCCCTGACACAGACATCGTTCTCATTGAATCAGGAGGTGACAATCTCACGCTCACGTTCAGTCCGGCGCTGGTTGATTTCTTTATTTATGTGATCGATGTCGCCGCAGGCGACAAGATTCCCCGCAAGGACGGTCCCGGTATTTCCCAAAGCGATATACTTGTAATCAACAAAACTGATCTCGCGCCATATGTTCATGCTTCGCTTGAGGTTATGGATCACGATTCAAGGCTGATGCGTCCGGGAAAACCCTTTGTGTTTACCAACTGCATGACAGGAGAGGGTATTGACGAACTTGTCGATCTCATCTTTAAAATGGCTCTTTTCGATAAAAAAGATAATTGACAATGATCAAGACAGATAAATTCAAGACATCATCCGTGCCGGAGGTGGATTTTTCCACGGCACGGGAGATGCGTCCCTATCTTCGCGAACCGGAGCAGATGTATGTGGGCGCTCCCGGCAAGCATGGCTATCTGCGGCTGGGGTTCGAACTTGATGCGGAAGGTAAAAGTATTTTGCGGGATCTTGACCGCAGGGTACCGTTGATTGCGCAGCAGGAACTCTATTTTGACGAGGAGATGCCTCAGATGCCATGCCTTTACATTCTTTCCTCCGGGGGGCCGAATGTCGACGGCGACCGTTATCAGCAGGATATAACCGTGAGAAAAAACGCCTTTGCATGGATTTCCACCGGTGCCGCCACGAAACTGGCGGAAATGCGATATAACTATTCCGGCATGATACAGAACATTGTGCTGGAAGAGGGGGCTTATCTTGAATTTATGCCTGAGCCGATATATCCGTGCCGCCACACCCGGTTTATTTCAGACACACGCATATGTGTTGACAGGACTGCCACACTGTTCTATTCGGAAATTTATATGGGAGGTCGCAAATATTATAAAGACGGAGAGTTGTTCGAATATGACATACTGTCGGTATGCAGTCATGGAGAGCGTCCTGACGGCGAACAGCTTTTCAGAGAAAAGTTTGTGATTGATCCAAACGTTATCCCTGTGCGCCAGCTGGGAATAATGGGTGATTTCGATGTGTTTGCCAATGTCATAGTCATGACACCGAAAGAACATGCCGACAGGATATATGAAGCCACAGGTGTCTTTATGGATCGCGAAAAGAAACTTGCCTGCGGCATAACCCACCTGCCAAACGATGCCGGTCTTCTGTTTAAGGTGCTCGGCATGGAGCCTGGACCGGTAAAGAAACTTGTCCGGGACTTTTGCTCGCGTGTCCGTCAGGAAGTAAAGGGGCATCCCGTCCCCCCCGAATTCCCCTGGCGCTGACAATTATCAGCGGATGGCATCAGCCGGAAGCGGGCGGATTGTAAGAAGAGTGAATGAATCAGGATCCTGGATCTGTAGAACATCGGCGTGAGATGGAAAATGACGCTCAAC
>CAMWMW010000283.1 GCA_947175455.1 uncultured Porphyromonadaceae bacterium
CTATTGGCTAAGCCGCAAGGGGCATACCCCTTGCGTTGTGACACCCTGGAATCCGGAGAAACAAGACTATCCTTTCGATGTTGTGAGGTATTTTTCATTGCCGATAGCTTCTAGACATCCCTATCGTTATGGTTATCCCAAGTGCGATCCGTTTGTATGGAGGCGGCTCCGCAAGTCAAATTTCAAGATACTGCATTCTCATTGTCCATTCTCTTCGGGGAGACTTGCCGTATATGTGAAGAAGCGTCAGAAAGTTCCGTTGATAGGCACATTCCATTCAAAATATCGTTCCGATCTCGAACATTCGTTTCGAAAGGCACCGTGGTGTGTCCCGATAATAATGAAGCGGATTCTGGATTTTTTCAATTCCTGCGACGAAGTCTGGATTCCTCAGGCTCAGGTTGAGGAAACAGTCAGAGAATATGGATTCAAGGGACCTTTGACAGTTGTAGAGAACGGAAATGATTTCGCTTCGACAATCACAGGAAATCCGGCTGAATATAAGCTCGGAGCCAGGCGCCGGCTTGGAATGAAGGATGATGAGCTTGCGCTGTAGTTCGTCGGTCAGCATATCTGGGAAAAGGGTATTGATGTGATACTTGAGACTTTGAGACTTCTGAAAGGGAAAGTAAAATTTGTAATGAATTTTATCGGTACCGGTTATGCCGTCAGCGACATGCTGTCAATGGTTTCACGGTACGGGCTGTCGGATTGTGTGCATGTCAACGGAGTAGTCAAGGACCGTCACACTTTGAGCGATTATTACGCGGCTTCGGATCTGTTTCTGTTTCCATCGTTCTATGACAATGCCCCGCTGGTTGTAAGAGAGGCTGCCGCCATGGGCACGCCTGCCATACTTCTCGAAGGTTCCACTGCGGCGGAAGTCATATGTGACAGGAAGAATGGTTTTCTGACGCAGAAGTCGCCTGAAAGATTTTCAGAACTGATAATACATCTTAAAAACAACAGGGATTTGCTGAACAGGGTTTCGGAAGGTGCGAGGACAACACTTGTCAGGAGCTGGGAAGATGTAGTGGATGAAGTGAGTGACAGATATGATTCGCTAATAAGAAGGTATAAGGGATGAGAGGACAGATGTCAGACAGTAAAAGCTCTTTCTCTTTCTGGAAAGTACTGCTCCCCGTAGCTATCGGTCTCGGGGTTGTGGTTCTGATGTTTGTGCACGACGCACGCAAAGAGGATATTGCGGATATCTGGAAGAGCATTCATTTTGATTCAAGAATAATAGGTTGTGTGGTTGCGGGATTCTTGTGTATGTTTGGCAGGGATTTCGGTCTTACATGGCGATTTCGGGCATTGACCGACCGGAAACTGACATGGAGACAGGCTTGGAAAGTCGACATGCTTTGTGAGTTTACCAACTGTATCACTCCTTCTGCGGTAGGTGGAAGTTCGCTGGGGATGATATTTCTGAATTCTCAGGGAATAGAGATGGGGCGCGCTACGACATTAATGCTTACCACTCTTTTCATGGACGAGCTTTTCTTTGTCGTAGCGTGTCCGTTTGTCGTGTTGTTTACCCCCGCGGCAGACATATTCGCGTCAGAAGGGTCTTCATTCTCCCATGGAATAAAATATACTTTCTGGACTGTATATATGCTTATTGCGGTCTGGACATTCATATTGTTCCTCGGGATAATATGGAAGCCGTTGTGGATCAGAAAAGTTCTTGACAGGATATCAGGATTGCGATGGTTCCGTAAATGGTCATCCGGGATACAGGCATTGGGCGCGAACATGGTGGCTACTTCAAAAGAACTGCAATCCAAGCCGTTCGGCTTCTGGCTTGAAGTTTTTTGCGGCACGGCGCTGTCATGGACATCCCGTTATCTTGTAGTAAATGTCTTGTTCTGGGGATTCATACCAGCAGACGACAAATATCAATGGGTAATTCTCGCCCGCCAGTTTGTGATATGGGTTGTGCTGATGGTGAGTCCCACCCCCGGAGGAGCCGGTCTGAGCGAGTGGCTTTTTTCGGAATATTACGGCGATATGGTAGGGACAGCCGGCATGGCTCTGATTCTCGCAGTGTTCTGGCGTCTGATAACATATTATCTTTACTTGCTTATCGGCGCGCTTGTCGTGCCATCATGGCTCAGAAAGACAATTGATAGAATACGAAAATAATTTATAACCAGCATTATGAAGTATATAGTTATAATCCCGGCACGTTATGAGTCATCCAGATTTCCGGGAAAACCGCTCGCCAGAATAGGGGGAGAAGAGATGATAACGAGAGTCTGCCGACAGGTTGAGAAAGCCGGTGTCGAAGCTGTTGTAGCCACAGATGACAGCCGTATCAGGGAGTGTGTGGAGAAGGCTGGCTTCAGAGCCGTGATGACTTCGGACACTCACAGGAGCGGCACGGAAAGGGTTGAGGAAGCCTACAGGCTTCTTGGCAGTGATGCCGATGTGGTTATCAATGTGCAGGGTGACGAGCCGTTCATTCGTCCGGAACAGATTGAGAAACTGAAGGCGGTGTTCGAAAACAATCCCTCTGCCGAGATCGCTACTCTTGCAATGCGTTTTGACGCCACCAGAGGTTTTGACGCGCTTTTCGATCCCAATCTTGTGAAAGTCGTGTTCTCACAGGATATGGATGCGTTGTATTTTTCCAGAAGCATAATTCCTTACGTTAGAAAAACAGATTGGAAAAACTGGCTGAAAGATGCCGAGTTTCATACGCATATCGGTATTTACGGCTATAAGGCGTCTGTTCTTTCGAAGATTGTGCGTTTGCCCGAATCCTCGCTTGAAAAGGCTGAAAGTCTTGAGCAACTGAGGTGGATTCAGAATGGTTTTGGAATCAAAATCGGACTTACTGAATTTTCCACAATAGGAATAGATACGGAAGAAGATCTCAGGGAGGCTGAAAAAATGCTTGCCGGGAAGGAATAATTTTTATATCCATACACTTTTTTTATCTTGATTATTTGGCATAAATTTGCTAACTTTGCAGGTGTTTGGAAACACAGTGCATAATTGCAGTGCCAGCGACAATCGGAATAAAACAAGGTAAAAACAAGATATTAAAATAAAACATGAAAAAGAGTGCACTCCAGCGAGTAAGAGCAGAGTATCAGCCCAAATTGCCCAAAGATCTTCAGGGCGATGTCAAAGTTAAATTCGGAGAGGCTACAGAGTCTGTGGCAAATCAGGCGGAAATCAAAGAGAGATTGCACCACACATACGGTATGCCTATCGTTCAGTT
>CAMWMW010000284.1 GCA_947175455.1 uncultured Porphyromonadaceae bacterium
ATGAAGAACTCGAGGGCGAGTTCGGCGGAGTCGGTGTGTCTTTCCAGATTCTTTCGGATACGGTAAAAGTCATTGAGGTAGTTCCCGGAGGTCCTGCCGAACTGGTTGGACTTCAGCCGGGTGATATGATTCTTGAGGCTGACGGTAATGCTTTAAGTGGAAATAAAGTCACCAATCAGGAAGTATTCAAGCGTCTCAGGGGCAAGGAAGGTACAAAAGTGACTCTTAAAGTAAAACGGAAGGGAGTCTCCAAGACACTGACATTTGACGTTGTGCGTGATAAGATACCCGAGTACAGTGTGGATTCAAAGTATATGCTTTCGGATAAAATCGGGTATATACGTGTAAGTAAGTTCGCGCGAACCACATACAACGAGTTTTTCAACGCTCTTGTGGAATTGAGAAAGAAGGGAGCTGAGAAATATGTGCTTGACTTCCGGGGTAATTCCGGAGGATTCATGGATCAGGCAATCTATATGGCAAATGAATTCCTTCCCGCCGGAAAGATGATTGTATATACACAGGGCAGAAGACCTGAAAACGAGACAATGGCGATAAGTGATGGGAACGGACAATTTCAGAATGTCGAGCTGACTGTGCTTACCAACGAATTCTCGGCTTCTGCGTCAGAAATATTTGCAGGAGCAATCCAGGATAATGACAGGGGACTGGTCATCGGTCGCAGGTCGTTTGGCAAGGGGCTTGTACAGAATCCGATAGTACTGCCGGACAGCTCCGGGATCCGGCTTACTGTGGCAAGATATTACACACCCTCCGGACGTTGTATTCAGAAAGAATACAAGCGTGGACGGGATGGCAAGTATGATCTGGATATTCTTGACAGGTACAATCATGGCGAGTTTTATTCTCAGGATTCCATAAAAATGGATAAAAGCAAGATATTTACCACTCCAAACGGACGCACAGTCTACGGAGGTGGCGGAATAATGCCCGACATATTCGTGCCGGAAGACACGACCGGATATACTTCCTATTATCTTGAGGCTCTTAACCGTGGTCTTATTCAGCGTTATGCGGGTGAGTTTGCGGAAACGTATCGTCCTATGTTGAAGGGAAAGAATTCTATGGAAGATCTGAAAAGAATCATGCCCCGCGACAACATGCTGCTGAATAATTTTGTTGCATTTGCCGCGAACAACGGACTGCCGGCCCGTTGGTACTATATCAACAAATCGCGCAATCTGCTTCTCAATCAGCTTAAGGCAGTAATAGCCAGAGATCTCATAGGATTCAATTCGTTTCTGGAGATTCTCAATCAGTCGGATCCAGCGGTATTACGTGCTGTCAAGGTTCTTGAAGAAGGGGAATCGCCGATAAATATCAAATAGCAATACTATGGAAAAGAATGAAATCAGAAAGAAAATCAGGGATTTGAAATCCATGCTGCTTGAAAAGGAGCGGCAGTCGGCGGCTGAAGACGTTTTCAGGCGAGTCGAGAATACGGCGGCGTTTATGGTTGCCGAAAGGATACTCATGTATCATTCTCTTCCGGATGAGCTTTCCACACGAGCATTTCTGACGAAATGGAGCAACCGGAAACGTTTTTATCTGCCAAGAGTGAACGGAGTCAATCTTGAGATTCTCCCGTATGATGAAACACGGCTTGAACTTGGAGCGTTCCATATCGAAGAGCCTACCGGGAATGATGTCGTGAATCCAGACGACATAGATCTGATAATAGTGCCGGGTGTGGCATATGATAACAGAGGTAACCGTATCGGACGAGGCAAAGGATTTTATGACAGGCTTCTCAGGTCAATGAGAGCTACGAAAATCGGAGTCGGATATGAATTTCAGATTGTTAGTGAAATACAGGCTGAATCGCATGACGTGAAGATGGATATGGTTATCTCGCCGGGAGCCTGTATGATTGTCAATCCTGCTGTGAAAAAAATATATAGAAATAAATAGAATGGCGGTATATACAAAAGACTCCAGATTGAGTGAACCGATATTCGAGGATCCGTCGATTGTGGCGGTTATCAACCGATTTGGAATTTTTCTCGGTGTGGGAGATCACACTATATCGGAAATCTGTGTCGATGCCGGCATCGACACAGATTTCTTTTTGGCAGTTATAAACACTTATCTTAATCAGGATTATTTCCCTGAGAGGATTGCCGAACGCACTCATCTTTCGATGGTGGTTGATTATCTTGAAAAAACGGATCATTATTATGAAAGGATTCAGATTCCGAATATAGACAGGCATTTCAATCTTCTGATGCAAAGGAAGGCAGACGGCGGTTCAGACAGTTGCAGCGATAATAATCTTCAACTGCTCAATAAGTTTTATCTTGAAGTCAGATCAGATATCCAGTCAATGATCAGAGATGATATAGATTATTGGTTTCCTTATCTGAAATGCTGTGATAATGTTTCAGCTGATTCGTTACATAAAGGATACGGCATAGGTGACAATAGAAAAATCGAACTGCCGTATGACAAAAGCAGTATTGAAGACAAGATAAGGGATCTGATATCTTTCTTTGTTATTCATCTCAAGGGTGATTATGACAGAAATTTGTGTGTGGCGGTTGTAAGTGCCATATCTGTACTTGACAAGGATATACGTCAGAACAACCGTATTCGCGACAGAATATTGAAGCCGTTATGCGAAAGATCGCTTTAATTGATGTTTCATCGCTTGAGTCATTGGCGATACGCAGTATCCTTGAAGGTTATCCCGGGGTGCATGCCAGTAATTATGTCAGTCTTGACGAAATACGCGGAACAGATGATTCGTTCGAAGGTTTTATAGCCTCTGTCGAGGAATTGTTGAGAAATCTTGACTTTTTTCTTCCTCGCCGTAATCGGGTTGTGGCAATATCGCGAGAAACCGGACATTCTGCTTCAGGTTTTGCAACAATTGGCAAGGATACGGATCTAACTGAGATTCTCACTGTCTTTGATCGAATTCTGAACAAGAATAACGGCAATGACGATAATGGAGAATTGACTGCAAGAGAAACGGAAGTGCTTAAAGAACTTGTGTCAGGACTGACCGTCAAGGAAATCGCCGACCGTCTGTGTATCTCGCCGAGCACGGTGATAACGCACCGCAAGAACATAT
This sequence comes from uncultured Porphyromonadaceae bacterium, assembly GCA_947175455.1. Classification (GTDB taxonomy): domain Bacteria; phylum Bacteroidota; class Bacteroidia; order Bacteroidales; family Muribaculaceae; genus Lepagella. The sequence continues at coordinate 3,095 of CAMWMW010000284.1, forward strand.
CGTCGAAGCTTGGCATAAGGTCTATATCCGGACTGTCACTGTATGCACTTATGAATGGAATCATTTAGAGCTTGTTTAAAAATAAAAGTTAATTTGGGGTCGTAGGCTTGGCGCAGGT
>CAMWMW010000285.1 GCA_947175455.1 uncultured Porphyromonadaceae bacterium
GGTCTAAGGTGCGATTACGTTTGCCGTATTTACCCATGTTTCCCCGCAGAATACATGAGGGAATTTCTGGAAACCGGTTTCAAGACGGGTGAATTTTTTATTACCGTCAGGATACAGACGAAGACTGTGTCCTGTATCCTGGAATTTGGGATCGTGAGAACCGAGATACAGCCCCTATGTGTCGTTCCACCATGCGAAGCAGTTTGACGCCATGTTTCCGCTGCACCCTGCGGTAGTGGCGCGGGTGGGATAAGCCGCAGGCATCTGGCGGAAACGTTGCGCGGGTGTCGCATAAGGCTTTGCCATGGAATGCTTCTCTATCAGTTCCTTGGGATTGTCATAGACCTGTCCGCCGGTGTGCGGCAGGAACAATTTATAGTCTTCCGGGAGTTTCATATCCTGGACAAGTGGATAATGCAGCTCGCGCACAATGGTGTGAGGCTGGTTATTTGTGATCTCCGAACTGAAACGCACCATCTCGGGTTCAAGAGATATGGTAAGCTTCAACGATACATTCACCGTCGTGTCTGCGTGAGTGACTTGCGGATATGTAAGAATCAGACTATTCCCCTTCTGCTCGATTTCAGGGGAGGATTGCATTCCGGCTGCGATTTCATTTTCCTTGAAACCCTTGCGCTCATAATAGAGCCGCCAGAGATAACCGTCACCGGCATAGTCGCGACCGGTAGTCAGATTTTTCAGACTTTTAAGGCGTCCTCGCTCGTCTATGGCAATCTGGACTTTGTCATTCTTCAAAGTGAAGTTTTTTGCACTTGCGGCTGATATACCGCAACAACATGCCAAGGCGATAATAAATTGTCGTCTCATGATATTATTATTTAAAATGTATGTGAAAACTTTTCAGTATCTACATGTAAGCATCAGCGGATAATGATCTGATACATATTTGAGACCATCCATCGGTTCGGTAATAGTCACAAAGGAAATCGGCTCCGCGTTACGATAATATATATGGTCTATCTTGCGGCGAGGTGAATCCTCGCCTTTGCCGAATGCATTAAAACTATTGATTTCAGGGTGTTTGTCAAACTTGCGTGCGTCTTCCATCCATTCGTGATAGGGAGAAAGAGCCTTGACGCCGTCATGGTTTATTGAACCGTCTTCCTTCTGCAAGGAACAGTTCATGTCTCCGACAATGAAACATGTGCCCTCCTCCCCCGCTATCTCTTTGAGACGCTTCACGTTTAACTGAGATGCATGGAAGCGCGACCTGACATAAGGTTCGGCTGCGAGATGCGGCTTTGTACGCACGGGAAGATGAGTCGACATGGCGGTAAATTCCTTACCGCTTTTCCTGTCGCGAAGTTTTACCCAGACTGTTACCCGCCACGTACTGTCGGGGGCATCGAAAGATGGAGACGGCACATCGGGGGTCGGTCCGAGATAGAAGAATCCGCCATCGACTTTTTCAAATTTGTCGGAACGATAAATCAGCCCGACATTGCCTCCGCGCCCGTCGCCGGTTCCCGGAGCTTCCATGTAGACGTATCCGGGCAGTGATTTCTTTAAATAAGTTCGCTGTATGGTGCGCGGTTCCTGAAGCCCCGCCACATCGGGAGCCGCTTTATTTATCAGGTTAACGACTGCTCCTTTTCTGACATCCCAGGAGTTTTCACCAAGATCTTTCGGAGAATTATACCTCACGTTGAAGGACATTATTTTCAGTTCTTCAGCGCATAGTGTAAATGCGCTGAAGAAGACTGAAAACAACACGACTAACACCTTGACTTTTTTCATTCTGAAGTCCTTTTTCTACCTTAAAATTTGATTTTTCAACAACCCGTAGTATTTGTTTTTCAACTATTTAAATCTTAACCCGCAACATAATCGGATAGTGATCAGAGATATACTTTATGTTGTTGTATGGTTTTATTATTGTATTGAAATCTATAGTCTCTGCATTGCGGAAAAATATATGGTCAATGATACGGTTTGGAGTCATGGAGCCTGAACCGAAATTATTGAAAGAAGTAATACCTGTCGCAGTGAGATCTTTAGCCTCGTCTCTCGCATCTTTCATCCATCCCAGCAGCACTTCCTGCACCTGGGATCCATGTTTCGCCGTATTGCCGTTTTTGTCTTTCCACGAGCAGTTGAAATCTCCCATCAGAAAACACAACATATCGTTTCCAGCCTTGACTCTCAGACGCTCCAGACAGAGTTCGGCACTCAGAATTCTTGCCTCTTCATATGGGGCGTTGTCATAATTACTATTGCCGGCACGAGTCGGGAAATGAGTACCCATCGCAATGAACTCTTTACCACTATTGTTATCTTTAAGGTGCACCCATACCGTCGCACGCATCTGGTTGTCTCCGACATTGAAGCATTTTGAAGGAGAATCGGGAGTGAAACTGAGGAAAAAATGTCCTGATTCTATTAGGGAAAACTTGTCTTTGAGATACAACATGACTATATTGCCGCCCGAACCTGTACCGGTGTTGGGAATCTCCACAAATGAGTATTCCGTAAGTTTTTCCTTAAGATATTCACGTTGAGCAGTGCGAAGCTCTTGAGTTGCTATCACATCCGGCTGCTGATCCTTAATCATGGAAACGCAAGGCTCTTTGCGGTTATCCCATGATTTTGTGCCGGTATCGCTTGTAGCGGGATAACGCATATTGAAAGACATTATCCGCAACTCTGCACTTTCTCCGGGAACAGGATCCGGTTCTGGTGTCGGTGTCGGCTCCTCGGGAGTGGGTTTCGGATCGGGAGATGGTGATTCAGGTGTATCACCGCCACAAGAAGGCGAGATAGAGACCAGCGCGCAAAAAGCCAATGTCGCCGTAAAGCGTAAGACACTTTTCTTTGTAAGCTTCATAATGTAGAGTTTTCAGTATTATTTTATGGTTAATCAAAATATGGACAAGTTCGAATTCAAGGATTCCGACTGAATGGAAACCCCATCTTTCTTCCTTCTGCATATATTGACACCTCTACCTTTGATTTCCGCTAAGAGTGTCTTTACCTTTTTAGATGTTATAAAACATTAAGTAATTCACGTTTCGCAAGTATAACTTGCGAAAAGGTTAAAGATTATAAGGTTATAAGGCTATAAGGTCATAAGGCTATAAGGTTATAGACTACAGCAGGTCCGAAGATACGGTCTATAAACTCATAAACTTCAAGTTTTCAAGTTCGTAAGAACTTGCGAAACTTGAGTAAGTAAGTGTCCGGATTTAGAA
>CAMWMW010000286.1 GCA_947175455.1 uncultured Porphyromonadaceae bacterium
ACGCGTATCACGCTGGCGCCCAGTTTGCGGATTCCAAGGAAATAGGCAAGTCCTGCCATGAATCTTTTGTCGAGAGTCGTCATCAGCTGCACGATATTTCCCGGCTTGACACCTGCACATGAAAAAGATTTCATTTCATTGTATGCCAGTCTGTCAAGGTCTTTGTCTGTGCATCCGAAAGTAACGGGATCGCCCGAGGTTCCCGATGTCGTGATGTAATCTATTATTTTTTCCGGCGGAACACAGAGGAAATCCGTATTATGGAGTTGCAGGTCTTTCTTCTCGGTAAACGGTATTTTTACCAGATCTCCGGTGGTGCGGATATCATCGATATTGATTCCGTTGTCGCGGAATACCCTCCGGTAGAAAGGTGAATTGTCCGCGAGATAACGCAATGCCTCGCGGAGTCTCCCGTTCTGGTATTCCTCTATTTCTGCGGGAGAGCGGAACTCTATGTCTTCTTTCATCATATTCATTTGAACAGATTTCTTAACCAGTTGATGAAATCTTCTTTCCAGCTTATCGCCTCGGAAGTCGTTTTCTCAGGATTTGCCCCGAACCCATGTCCGCCGGTCTTGAACTGCACATATCTGTGTCTTGTTCCGGCAGCGGTCATGGCGGAGTCGAGCAATACGGAATTATGGTAATCGACGACAGGGTCGTCAATGCAATTCATAAGATATACCGGCGGCATATCCCGGCGCACATGTCTTTCAAGAGAAAGGGAATCTTTCATTTCAGCAGATATCGCCTTCCCTTCTCCCAGAAGTCCCCGGCGTGAACGCCTGTGGGTGGATTTGTCAGTCATAGACACCACCGGATAAATAGGTGCGATGAAATCGGGTTTAAGCGAGACATCGGGCGTAATGCCGAGACTTTTCAGGGAATTGGTGTCAAAGAATATTCCCGACATGACTGAAAGATGACCGCCGGCGGAAAATCCCATCACGCCAAGACGATTCGGATCAATGCCGAATTTGGCGGCATTGTCGCGAATCAGCTCGATGCTCCGCTGCACGTCCTGCAGCATATCGGGATAACGGTGTCCGCGACGCACGTATCTGTCGTGCCATATAAATGCGTTGATGCCCGCGACGCGATATTCGAGCACGAATGCGGAAATTCCGTTGCTTCGGAGCCATTCCGCGACTCCGGTTCCTTCCGTTTTACGGTCGAGCCAGAAATAGCTTCCTCCGGGGCACACGATGCATGCGGTATTATTGTTTCCCGGCGCAAGGTAAGGCGTGAGTTTCACTTTTTCCCCGCATCTGGTTCCCTCCCAGATGTCAATGGATTTGTCTCCGGCAAAAGAGGGGTGGACCGAGGCTGAAAGAAACAGCGTTATGAGTATTTTAAATATTCTTGCCGGCATCGTTGATTCCTTTGACAATGGTGTTTTTGCCTAAAATGGCTTCTGCCGTGTATATCGCTGTCAGCGGCACTCCGCACATGCCGTGCAGATTTATGTTCTGGCCGGTCAGGAAGAGGTTTCTGACTTTGGTGTGTACGGGCAGCTGGGAGAAAATAAGATTCTGACAGTCCTTGCGGTAACCGAATATGGCGCCGTTTCTGGTGTTGTAATAATCACGGATGGTCAGCGGACTCGCCGAATATATGCGGGCTATACTGTCGTAAATGTCGGGAAAGATTGTCTGCAGTTTGTCAAGAATCTTTCTGGCGTTTTCATTTTTCCAATTCTCATAATCCTCGCCCCGGTGTCCGACAGTAGTGTCTTCCCATTTTCTGACAAGCTCATAACTCATTATGCAATGCACAAGAAGACGGTTCGCGAACTTGCCCTGCCCGTGATCCGGAGGTGTCATGTACATAAAGCACTTGGGCCAGTCGCATGGGTCGACATCATCCTGATTCCACATATTGCCATAGTCTTCCATATAATAGCATGTGTGGTCTATATATGCGAATCTGTCCGGTTTGAGGTCGATATACAGGGAAAATGCCGAATATGAATCCGGAATCTCGTCAAGACGTTTTACGAACATTCGCTGAAACGCACCTTCCGGCATAAGTCTCAGCAAAGCGACCGGATGAATCGATGAGATGTAATTGTCTGCTTTGTATACACTTCCGTCTGACGTGTGAACTGCTGTTATCATCTTGTCCGTGACATCGATTCTTGTCACTGTTCTGTTTGAAAGCACATTTCCTCCAGCATTCCCGATGACTCTTTCCAGAGCATCCGCCAGCTGCTGGCTTCCTCCTCTGAAACGGGTCGCTCCATTGATGTAGAGCACATGTATCAGGGCATGTACATATGCGGGCGTATGCCCTTCGACTCCTCCATACAACGGATTGAGATAAGCCAGCAGCTCCCTTAGCCGCGGATCAGATACATGCGAGGCTATCAGTCTGTCTGCTGACCATGTGAATTTCTCGGAATGAATCCTGGCACCCCCTTCATCTTCCTTCATATAGAAAAGTGGGATTTCTTCCGTCAGTTCATAAATGTCTTCCACGTATGCACGTATACCGTCTGTCTCTTCCGGGAAGTATTCCGACATGCATCTTATAAAATTCTCTTTCCCCGATGCGATGCGGTAGACATCGCCGGTTTTCTTATAGTGGATCTCATCGATGCAATCGCTGTCTATATGCTGCAGATCAAGGGAATCATATATTCCGAGGTATCTGCATATCTTCCGGAGATTTCCGTTTTCTCCGAAACCGCCCATGACGTGCATCCCCGTTTCGAAGATTTTCCCTTTGCGATGGAAGCATTGCAGACCGCCACCGATGATGGCGTTCTTTTCAAGAACGGTAACTTTCATTCCGTTTCTTGCAAGGAAAGCCCCGGAGAAAAGTCCTCCGATGCCGCCTCCTATTATTATGCAGTCTGTCTTGTCCGTCATATTCCGAGAGTTATGGTCTTGTCAAAATCTTTTTCATTTCCGAAATCGTCGTTCCAGACTGCATGAATGTAGTGCAGGTTGGTGGGGAGTGCGCGAGTTTCGGAGGCAATCCGGAAATCTTCGGCATCCTCGATATAGGAGAATACTTCGGAGTCTTTGTTCACCAAGGCGTAAAGGAGCGGGAAAACTCCGATTCCACCGTTGATGATGCGAACTTTGCCGGAGTTACGGCAATTGATGACATCGGCATTGTCAAATGCCTTTTTAAGTTCTTTTTTGCATCTGCTGACAGTTCGCCATCCGCGGTACGCGTATTTGTAGAGCACACGAC
>CAMWMW010000287.1 GCA_947175455.1 uncultured Porphyromonadaceae bacterium
AGGCAAAGGGACTTCAAAAGGAATTGATTTCAAGATTTCCAAGGAATTCGGAAAAGTGTCAGGTCAGATTTCGTATTCATTGCTGTGGGCGGACCGTCAGTTTGCCGAAAGGAACGGCGGACGCAAGTATCCTGCCAGATTTGACAACAGACATAAAATCAGTGTTCTCGCCAACTGGAAGATTAACGACAAGTGGGAACTTGGCGCGAGCTGGACGGGAATGAGCGGAAACATGATTACTCTTCCGACACAGTGTTGGGTTGATCCCGGTCTCGCGCCGTGGCATTATGACATGATGTTAAAGACTGACATAAATAATTTCAGACTCCCTTTCTACCACCGTCTGGACTTGAGCTTCACACGCCATACGCGTCATGGCTACTGGACATTCGGACTTTATAACGCTTATTGCAATATGAACACAATTGCCGTCAGGATGGATTATTCCAACAGCCAGTTTATATCTGCTCCTGATGAAAACGGATATTATTCATATAAATTGATTCCTGTGTTTCAAAAAATCAAATTATTACCAACTATTCCTTCTGTATCCTACACATGGCTATTCTAAACAAATTAATATCGGCAGCGGTCATGACAATCGTTCTTACCGGTTGCTACAGCGATTTTGAACCTGATATAGACAGCACACCCGTAGTGTGTATAAATGCAAATGCCAAAGTCGGTGATGTCCTTAAGATATTCGCCACAAGAACATGGCGATGGACTGAAATCAATCAGGATGAAGGCGCTGACATACAATTGAAAGACGGAGAGGTGTCGCTTTACGTGAATGGCGAACTTTTCGAGGTATTGCATTATTCCGAATGGGATTTCCATGACCCTATGACTCCTTGGATCAACAAACAGTGCGGTTTCCTTTCATCGTATTATCCTCAGCCGGGAGACAAAATAAGAATCATGGCGCACAGTCCCGTATACGGTGATGCGGAGGGTGAGGTGACGGTGCCGTTTCCTGTGGAAATCAACGATATGGAAACTCTTGTTTCAGATATGGATGTCTGTCAAGAGGGAAACACTGTCTTATGCAGGGCAAATGTAAGTCTTGGCATCAGGTTTACAGATCCGCTTGATATTACGAACTACTATCTTTTCGAGAGCAAACTGAATACTCGTGAAAGCAGTTTTCATGACACACGCGTTGTGTTCGATTATAATTCCGAACCGTTGTTTACCGAACACGTATCATCGCTTGAATCAGCGATATCCGAGACTTCCGGATATACAGTCTTTTCAGACAGAATGGTTTCAGGTAAAACATATCCTCTTCATATCCGGCTCAATGATGTTGAATATCGGATTTCAGCCGAGAATGGTTTCGAATCGAATAAGTCGTATGTCGAGTTTGTGTTGAATTCAATATCCGAGAGCTATTACCGACATGTGATTTCCGTTTGGGAAAGCAACGATGGCATCAATGGTATATTGGGGGATGTGGGACTTGCGGATCCGGTATGGGAATGCAGTAATGTATCAACAGGAGCCGGTGTGATATCCGCTATCACACCGGCAAGTATAAAAGTTCCGTTGTCTACATTTTTCAAAGAGGACTGAACATATGAATCATAGCTCATCGGGATATGGTATCTGTCTGCCGTCTGATCTGAAAGTCGGCATCGGTGCCTCCCAGCCCCGCAGTCTGTTGCTTAAGGCAGATGCCATTTCCCGGAGCTTCTTTTTATTTTTCTTTGAGAGGTCATTTCTTTCGCTTAAGTCATCCTTGAGATTGTACAGTTCGAGTTTTCCTGTGCGATGTCGATAGACTATCTTCCAGTCGCCCTTTCGCATGGAGGTCATATAATCGATGTCCTCGAGTGGGTAAGGTTTCCACTGATGAGGGAAGTGGAAAACCAGTTCTCTGTCATAACTGATTCCGGGGGCTTCATTTCCGGAGATCAGTCCTGCAATGCTTTTGCCGTCAATCTGCTGTATTGTATTGTAACCGCTTATTCCCGCTATCTCAAGAATGGTAGGGTAGAGGTCTTCTGCAATAACGGGAATCTCAGTCCGAGACCCATGCGTCTTTCCAGGCCAATATACCATCAACGGCACTTTGACACCACCTTCATAGCATGATGCCTTGCCTTCTCTGAGAGGTGCATTCTGAGTGTGGAGAACGCCTCCCTTTGTTTTGTTTTCGGAGTTGCCTCCGTTGTCGCTCATGAATATTATGACAGTATTGTCGGCGATATCATTGGCTTCAAGATAATCAAGCACGTCTCCGAGACTCTTGTCAACTCCTTCCACGAGAGATGCATATTTTGCCTGACCTTCGTCAAGACCCGCGTCAAGATACTTCTGTACGAATCTTGGGTCGGGAGTGATCGGGGTGTGCACACCGTGGTGGGCGAGATAGAGGTAGAAGGGAAGGTTGTTTTTGACAGGATAGTCAAGTGTCTTCAGAGCTTCCCTTGTGAGCGCTTCGGTAAGATGAATGTCGGAACCATAATATTCTGTCATGTTCATGGTAGAGAATGTGGACCACATCTCCTTTGTATTGCCGTAATTCTCTTTGCCGTAATAACTGGTGGGTTTGCCTGCCACCTGCCCCGCGACGTTGACGCAGAAGCCGAGATTATATGGACTTGCCGCCGGTGTTCCTGCCGCAGCCCAATGCCCTTTGCCGACATGGATGGTATAATAGCCGTCATCCTGCAGCAGTCTGGTCATGGGAGTTACCTGAACCGTGTGAGGTATTCCGCTTTCAGGTGATATTCCGTTCCAGTTCCATTCCGGATGAACAAGCACATCGTTCTTTAATGCATCGGGCTTATGGGACGCATCGCTCGGGACACCCGGCACGGCTGTCGTGAAGTCCGTGATTTTCGAATGAGCGGCGTTCATTCCACTCATAAGTGATGTTCTTGTCGGCGATGAGACAGGACATGCGTATGCATTTGCGAAGATTGTGCCTTTTGCCGCAAGCCTTTGCATGTTTGGCGTGTGATGTCTCAGATTGAGGGGATAAGTCTGATCTCCATAGATTACAGATGAGTCTGCCCATCCCATGTCATCAACAAGAAAGAAAATAATGTTGGGTTTCGAGGGGTTGCCTGCCATGGAACCCAACGCCGCCATAGTGGCGCATGATGTGAAAATTCCTCTGATGTTCATAATAATTAAAGTTATGGATTAATAAACTGTTTAAGAA
>CAMWMW010000288.1 GCA_947175455.1 uncultured Porphyromonadaceae bacterium
TATTACTCCTTTTTTGAGTGTAGGTGAAGTTCTTGAGGAGATAGAGAACTGAACATATAACGATGTGGTAAATGGTCAGGTAGAGGCTCTGTTTGATCTCAGCGCGGAGGATTTCGGAAAAATCATCATAGCTTACGAACCTGTATGGGCTATCGGTACCGGTAAAACCGCTACAGCCGAGCAGGCTCAGGACATGCACGCCCACATCCGCAAGGTTGTTGAGGAGAAATATGGCAAAGCTGTTGCGGAAGACACTTCCATCCTTTACGGTGGCAGCTGCAAGCCTTCGAATGCAAAAGAACTTTTTGCAAAACCGGATGTTGACGGAGGTCTTATCGGTGGCGCGGCTCTTGAGGCAGAGTCTTTCCTCGGCATAATCGAGGCTTGCTGAATTGCGTGATACTCACATACGGTTTTTACCGCTAAACTGACTGTAATGGCATCGCTTAATAAATTAATAGCGACATTCCTGATATTTGTTGCAACCGGGGGATTCATTCTCCCGGGTGCCGCTCAATCTGAAACTGGTTCAAAAAGTGAGAATCCGGTAAAATCCATCGAACTTGGTTCGCATGGCAATGTCGTTATCTCCATTCCTGATGATATTCTTGATCTGTTGATTTCCGATCAGGACATGGTAAAGAAATCGAATGGTCCTGTCATCAAGCCCGGTATCAACAAAATGACCGGTTATCGAATTCAGGTGTTCAGTGATGGGCGTAGTCAACACTCTCTCGAATCAAGGGCAAAGGCACGCGGTAGTGCGATAGTTTCCCGTTTCCCGAAATACAGAGGGCAGATATATACGTTTTCAAGTGCTCCGAACTGGTATACACGTGTCGGGAATTTCATAAATTCAGAAGACGCGGCATCAGCGCTTGCGGAGTTGAAGAGAGCGTTTCCGCAATTCGCTTCGGAAATGCGTGTCGTGAAGAGTCCGATTGTTATAATCAAATAAAAAGAGTTCGTAGAATCAATATAATGGGACGTATCGAAAATCATAAAGAAGATCTTGTAAATCAGATTGCAGAGCATTATTCAGCGATTCTTAAGCTTGTGGGTGAGGATCCTGAACGCGAAGGTCTCAGAAAAACCCCGGTGAGGGCGGCGAAGGCAATACTTGATATCACTTCCGGTTATCGCAGCGAGCCATTGACAATAGCGCGTCAGGCGATTTTTGAACATGCCGGTTCGCAAATGGTTATTGTCAAAGACATAGAGTTCTACAGTATGTGCGAGCATCACATCCTTCCTTTTTTCGGTCGCGTCTCTATAGGCTACATCCCCAAAGGCAGTATGATCGGTCTTTCAAAACTCGCGCGCATAGTTGACAGTTTTGCAAGACGTCTGCAGGTGCAGGAGCGTCTCACTTCCCAGATCTGCAATCTGCTTGACGAGGCAATGCCTACCGATGGTGTCATAGTCTGTTGCACAGGAGAACATCTATGCATGAAAATGCGTGGGGTGGAGAAGCAGGACTCTGCCACGACCACATTTGATTATACCGGACGCTTTGCATCTGATGTCTCGCTGCGGGAGGAATTCATGAGGCTTCTCAATCATTAAAACGCCATTTTCTTATACCCCCTTTGCGGGCGCCGATATATGCGGGGATTGTCTGGGAATCACGTATTATGTCATGCACGCATAGCGGCATTCCGACGCATATGTGCTCAAGGCGGAATGTGTCGTCGCGCATCAGTTTGATATTTTCAGACTCAATTACCCTAAACCTGTTGCCGCTTGATTTCCGGATCAGACACCGTTTGTTGCGTCCCCAGATAATTTCTATTGTTCTCCCTTCTTCCACCGAGTCGGGATCGAGAATTTCACCGTAAAGAAATTCGGAAGTTTCGGACATGACCGATGAGTTGTTCTTGGCGAATGTCTCCCAATCTGTGTATCCGTTGAAGCGTGCCAGAATATTGAGAGTATTTGGCGACGGACTGCTTTTATAAGGCACATATCCCCACAGGCGTTTAAGAGATGAGACGCTTATCGTGTTTTGTGTCTTTTTTAGAATCAGAAGACTCAGCGCATTGAAGTCGGATGGTGTTTTGGGTGTGAATCCTGCATTTTTGTTGGTCAGTTCAATTATGTTGTCTACTGTGTGTTTATGCTCCATTGCTTGTGTATGTTATTTGAATTGTTTGTATTGTAGAAATCTGTTTAAAAAATCACTTCATTAATCAATCCTCTCGATAACAGGAGTCGCACAACCACAATCAAAAGGATTAATATGGTTATCGTCAGAACCCATGTCAAGGAAGCGGAACGCAGGCTGAAATAGTCAAGATGATATTTTTCGCGTGTTTTGAGCGTTTCGACTATTGTCTCTACATCGCGAGGTCTGTCGTTCGGATTCTTCTTCATGCATCTTGAGGCTATTCCGTATAGATTGAGGTCTCCGGATGCCTCCGATAAAAGTCGTGCGATTTTGCCGAGTGACCAGATGTCTGCCTTGCTGTCTGTTCTGTAACCCTCTTCAAATGCCTCGGGCGCCATATATGACAACGTTCCTGCCGGATTTTTCGCAATCATGAATGCATCCGAGTCGGAAAGAGAGAAATCAATTATTTTCACCGTTTCACCCGAGTGCGTCACCATTATGTTGGATGGTTTCAGGTCTCTGTGGATTATTTGTTTCCGGTGCATGTATCCGAGTGCGGAGCAAATCTGTGTTAATATGTTTCTTGCCTTCTCCTTTGTGATGTTTCCCCTTGACAGGAACTGTTCGAGATTCTCGCCATCTATATATTCCAGAATTATTGCCTTGCCAATTCCTTCAATCTCCTGAATTCCGATGGTGGAACGCACGTTGGTATGATCAAGAGACATGCCGATTTCAAATTCTTTCAGGAATGCCGCCTCATAGATAGAGGGGACGGAGTTGTCATTTTTCAGACATTTCAACACATATTTTTTACCATACCGTACTGCGGACAAAAGCCGGAATGGTCCTGTCTGCGAGTCATACAGAGGCAAAATGTTGTCGAATTTGTCAGAAAGAATATAGGAGATGCCGGAGTCTTTTGCATCCTCAGCATTATATATGAATCCGGAAGATTCAGAATCTTCGCAGCCACTCGGTTCAGTGCTTTCGTTTGATTTCATTAGTCTTCAAAACTTTTAATGTTAATAAAATTTCCCCATTTCAGATGATTCCGGTACA
>CAMWMW010000289.1 GCA_947175455.1 uncultured Porphyromonadaceae bacterium
GCGCTACGCCCCGAAAATCTCTGCAAAGTTATACATATTTTTTTAGATTGCAAATTTTAATCCGCGTTTATTGAGGATCGCTGACACTTTTTATGCTTTTTTTGACGTTAAAAAGAAGTTTTAAGGGTGATTTCATCCAATTTTTAATCAAATTAGCCAAATTTGTTTGTGCGTTTGGTAGTTTTAAACTATTTTTGTTTGTTCTGTAACGGTCAATTCGAAATGTTCCGTTGACCGATACAGTATGAACAACTTACTGTTTTATCTATCTTCTTGATGACGTATGACTGACGTGAATATTTTTAGTCCGGATTTCTATTATTCCGTGGTGTGGATTATGCTGGGGCGGGCTGTTGTGGTGTTCGTTGCCCTGCAGCGCATTTCAGCCGGATATGGCATGATGTACAGCAGGAAGTGGGGTCCGTCTGTCGGAAACCGTGCGGGATGGGTGTTGATGGAGTCGCCCGTCTTTTTCGCGATGCTTCTGTTTTGGCTGCTTAGTCCGCGCAGATCGGATGCCGCGCCGATGGTCATGGCTGTCTATTTCCTTTTTCATTATTTCCAGCGTTCTTTCGTGTTTCCTTTCAGAATCAAGGGTAAAAGCCGTATGCCGCTTGCCATAGTCGCCATGGGAGTATTATTCAATCTTATAAACGCTTATATGATAGGCGGGTGGCTTTTCTATGTCGCTCCCGAAGGTATGTATGAGGTATCGTGGCTGTGGAGTCCTTTGTTCATTATCGGTTCAGCGGTTTTCTTCACCGGCATGGCAATAAACTGGCATTCCGACCATATCATACGCAATCTGAGGAAACCCGGAGACACGCGCCATTACATCCCTCGCGGAGGTTTTTACCGTTATGTGACATCTGCCAACTATTTCGGGGAATTCCTCGAATGGTGCGGTTACGCCATACTGACCTGGAGTCTGGGGGGAGTGGCGTTTGCCGTCTGGACTTTCGCCAATCTGGCTCCGCGTGCGCGCAAACTCCATGAGCGTTACGAAGAGGAGTTCGGAGATGAATATTCGAAACTTGACAGAAGATATATCTTACCATATTTATATTGATTATGGAGAATAAGCTTTTCACGCCGGCGAAAATCGGTCCGGTGGAGTTGCGCAACCGTACGATTCGGTCGGCTGCATTCGAAGGCATGGGACGCGACAACGGTCCGACACCGATGCTTCGCGACTATCACATATCAGTGGCAAAAGGGGGAGTTGGAATGACAACGCTGGCGTATGCCGGCATAAACCGTTCCGCGCTGTCGTTCAAGACGCAGTTGTGGCTGCGGCAGGAGATTGTCGCTCCATTGCGGGAGATAACCGACGGCATACATGAGGCGGGTGCCAAAGCTTCAATCCAGATCGGTCATTGCGGCAACATGACACACCGCTCCACTGCCGGTTGTATCCCCGTGGGAGCATCCTCAGGGTTCAATCTGTATTCTCCCACATTCTGCAGAGGATTGCGCAAAGATGAGCTGAAACAGATGGCAAAGGATTTCGGTACAGCGGTCAACACCGCCCGTGATGCCGGTTTCGACTGTGTGGAGGTGCATGCCGGTCATGGCTATCTGATTTCCCAGTTTCTTTCGCCATACACCAACCGTCGCAGTGATGAATTCGGCGGCACTCTTGAAAACCGCATGACATTCATGAAGATGTGTCTGGAGGAGGTGATGAAGTCAGCCGGGTCTGATATGGGTGTATTGGTGAAGACCAACATGCGTGACGGATTCAAGGGTGGTCTTGAGATTGACGACTGTCTTGCCGTAGCCCGGGAGATTGAGAAATGCGGTGTGCACGCCATGGTGCTTTCCGGCGGTTTTGTCAGCAAGGCTCCCATGTATGTGATGCGCGGGCGTATGCCTGTCTATTCCATGACCCATTACATGAAACAGCTGTGGCTCAAATATGGAGTGCGTCTTGCCGGGAAATACATGATACCCTCCGTGCCGTTCAGGGAGCTTTATTTCCTTGATGACGCCCGGCGGTTCCGCCAGGCTCTGGATTTACCGCTGGTGTATGTCGGCGGGGTCGTCAGCCGTGCTAATGCGGATGAGGTGCTTGACCGCGAAGGATTCGATTTCGTGCAGATGGGGAGGGCTTTGCTCAACGAGCCCGATTTTGTGAACCGCATGCGAAATGATGACACACACCGCTGCGGCTGCGACCATGTCAATTATTGCATAGCCCGTATGTATTCCAGGGAGATGGCATGTCACAAGCATTGTGCCGACCTGACCCCTGCAATCCGCAAGGAGATAGAAAAAATCAAACGTCAGAACGCTAAAGAAGAAAAGACCAACGGATGAGACGTGACAAGGACATACGCGGAAAACTGGCTGTGGTGACCGGTGCGAGCAGCGGGATAGGGTTGTGTTTCTCGCGGGAGCTTGCCGGGCGCGGTTGCAACCTGCTTATGGTAAGCAACCAGCGGCAGGAACTTGAGGCATGCGCTTCGGAGATTTCCGCGGAATATGGTGTGGAGGCATATACGTTGCATATGGACCTTACGGCACCCGGCGCATCGGAAGAGATTACGGGGTGGCTTGACCGCAACGGGCTTGTGGCTGATTATCTGATAAACAATGCAGGGATATTCTCATTCCAGCCCGTTGCCGATATGCCGCAGCACAAGATAGATTGTTTCATACGTCTGCATGTGGATGCCGTCACAAATATCAGCCGCGCTTTTGCGCAGAGATTCAAGGAGCGGGGAAGCGGGCGCATACTGAATATGTCTTCGATGTCATGCTGGATGCCCATGCCCGGAATCGCCATGTATTCGGCGACAAAGTCCTATATACGGGTGTTCAGCAGAGCATTGCATTATGAATTGCGCGACAGCGGTGTGTCTGTCACAGTCGCATGTCCTGGAGGTATTGCGACAGACCTCTTCGGATTGTCCGAGCCGTTGAAGCGGTTCGCAGTCAATATCAGGGTGCTTGACACTCCGGAACGCTTTGCCCGTAAAGCCGTGAACCGTATGCTGAAAGGCAGGAAACAGTATATCAACGGTGTGCTCAACCGTATCTCGATAGTGTTTGTGGCGTCATTGCCAACGCCGGCAAGGATGCTTGTGAAAAGGAAGATGCTTGACAAAGGAATCGTAAGGTGACTTGGAAACTGTTTAAATTTAAACAGTATTTCATGTTG
>CAMWMW010000290.1 GCA_947175455.1 uncultured Porphyromonadaceae bacterium
AAGCCACAAGATTCAATATATAAAAAATTTCGAATTAAATTTAAACAGTTTCTAAGCTAATTTCCAACACTTACTTAGCTTTGAAAAACACAAAAAACATTAAGTTATGGATTGGTTTATACAAACGCTGAGAGACAACCCGGCGATAGCGATTTTCCTGACGCTGGGAGTCGGATTTCTTGTAGGCAAACTGAAGTATAAGACATTCTCGCTGGGAAATGTCACTTCGGTTCTGCTTGTGGGTGTTCTTGTCGGACAACTTGACATCCCTGTTCCCGGACCCGTGAAGTCCGTATTCTTCCTCCTCTTCCTTTTTGCCATCGGATATAGTGTGGGTCCTGAATTTTTCAGGGCGTTGAAAGGTTCGGGCATAAAACAGGTGCTGTTTGCCGTGGTCATGTGTGTGATATGCTTTGCCGTGACATGGGGTGTCGCGCTGCTTTTCCATTATAATGTCGGGGAGGCATTGGGACTGTTTGCCGGCGCACAGACAATCTCCGCAGTGATCGGTGTCGGACAGGACGCCATAGGAAACATGAATGCCTCGGCTGCCGACAAGACGGCGTGGAGCAACATGATACCGGTATGCTATGCCGTGACCTATATATTCGGCACAATAGGTTCCGCATGGATTCTCGGCTCGCTCGGTCCGGCAATGCTCGGAGGTCTGAAAAAGGTGAGAAAGGAAACGGAAGACCTTGAGAAAACGATGAACAGCAGCGGCGTCGATGATGACCCGGCATACATCAACGCACTGAGACCGGTGGTTTATCGCGCTTACAAGGTCGAGGGAGATTTCTTCTCCTCGCCGCGCACTGTCGATGAAATCGAGCGGCACTTCGCCGATGAGCACATGCGTGCATATGTGGCTCGCATAAGGACGGGAGACAAGTTCATCGACAATCCCGACGGAGATGTCAAGGTTTCGCAAAATGATATTATCGTGGTCAGCGGACGCCGGGAGACTCTCGTAAGCGGCGAGGGATGGATAGGTCCGGAAGTCGCGGATGACGCCCTGCTGTCTTTCCCTATAGAGAAAGTGCCTGTGATGATAGCGCGCAAGCAGCTCGACGGCAAGACGATAGAAGACCTCCGTCATATGCCGCAAATGAACGGTGTGCTGATATCCGGAATCACGACGGCAAACGGAGCCTCTATTCCTGTTCTCGCCAAGACGGAACTTCACCGTGGATATACCATGACTCTGCAGGGAAGGGATGCTGATATAAAAAGAGCATCTGCCGTAATCGGATATGTAGACAAACCGACAAACCAGACCGACATGATTTTCGTAGGTCTCGGAATCTTCATCGGAACTATAATAGGAGCCATAACCATTCATCTCGGCGGCATACCGGTAAGTCTCTCCACAAGCGGAGGCGCGCTCATCGCCGGTCTTGTGCTGGGCTGGCTGCGCTCGAAACACCCTACTTTCGGAAAAATTCCAAGCTCCTCGCTATGGATTCTCAACAACATGGGTCTCAATATGTTTATCGCTGTAATCGGAATAGAATCCGGTCCGTCGTTCGTGCAGGGCATACAGCAGGCAGGATGGATGCTGTTCGTAGCCGGTGTGATAGCCACTACACTGCCTTTGATTCTCGGAATATGGATTGGCGACAAGATATTTAAATTCCCCGCCGCAATCAACCTCGGATGCAACGCCGGGGCGCGTGTCACCACAGCGTCGCTTGGCGCGATACAGGATTCTTTGGGATCGACCCTCCCGGCGATGGGCTACACCGTGACATATGCGATAGGCAACACTCTGCTGATCCTGATGGGGGTCATCATGGGCATTATCATGTAAATTCAAAATATAAAAACAGTTTTATGAAGTATTATGAAAACAAAAGAACAAATCAGAGAATATGAGAAAGCTCTCGAAGAGATGAGTCCCTTCGAAATCAAGGATACACTGATAAAAATGGCGAAAAAGGGATCGGAGACCTCTACCGATACCTTCCTTAACGCCGGACGTGGAAACCCCAACTGGATAGCCACGGCGCCACGCGAGGCGTTTTTCCTTCTCGGAGTATGGGCTGTGGAGACCTGCCGCAATGAAGCCTATTCGAAACCGGGCGTTGCCGGGATGCCTCCGGAAGAAGGTCTGGGCGACAGCCTCAAACTCTTTCTTAAGGACAATGCGGCGAGACACGGCGCGCATCTTCTTCTGAATGCTGTCGATTATGCGGAAACGGAACTTGGCATATCCGCCGATTCACTGGCTTATGAATGGGCAGACGGCATAATCGGCGACCACTATCCAACCCCTGTCAGGATGCTTGTCAATGCGGAAAAGATCGTGCAGGCATATATGGCGCAGGAAATGGGTGACAATGCTCCCGGTCTCGGAAAGGAATATGACCTTTTCGCCACAGAAGGCGGAACTGCGGCAATGTGTTATATATTCGACTCTCTGCAGGCAAACCACCTCCTGAAGAAAGGTGACTCCATCGCGCTGATGGCACCGATCTTCACTCCTTACATAGAAATCCCGCAACTCGACCGCTACAGCTTCAATGTGACCAATATTTACGCGGACTCCACCGACAAAGACGGCTACCACACATGGCAGTATCCGAAAGAGGAGATGGACAAACTGCGTGACCCTAAAATGAAACTCGTCTTCCTCGTGAATCCGTCCAACCCGCCGAGCTACAGGCTCAGCCAGGACTGCCTCGACTATCTTGTGGATATTGTTAAGAAAGACAATCCGGACCTGATGATCGTTACGGATGACGTATACGGCACTTTCGCCAAGGATTTCAAGAGCCTGATGTATGTGTTGCCACAGAATACACTCTGCGTCTATTCATTCTCAAAATATTTCGGAGCCACAGGGTGGCGTCTCGCGGTGATTGCCACCGCCAGGGAAAACATATTCGACAGACTCATATCTCAGGAATCAAAGGAATGCCTTGAGGATCTTGACAAAAGATACGGGTCACTCTCTCTGCACCCGGAGAAAATCCGCTTTATCGACAGAATGGTTGCCGACAGCAGGTCTGTGGCGCTTAACCACACCGCCGGACTGTCTACTCCCCAGCAGGTCCAGATGTCACTTTTCTCTCTTATGTGTCTGCTCGACAAGCGTAACATATATAAGAAGAAGATGCAGGATATGGTGGAAGACCGCCTTGAAGCGCTCTGGAAAGGCA
>CAMWMW010000291.1 GCA_947175455.1 uncultured Porphyromonadaceae bacterium
CGGTCTTGATGATTCCTTTAAACTTCTAAACCGCGAACTGTATAAAGTTGTTTCCCGGACTGAAGAAGTCCGTACAATACTTGCTTCGTTGCAGGAGCGGGCAAGCACTATCTTGCGCAACCTGATTGTTGAGAAGGGCTCGACCCTCCAGAATTATAACAGCACTCATGAAAGTAAAGAAGCAAACGTGCTTCTCGTTCTAAAAAACTTCCCTCATGGACTTACAACCGACAATCTTGACACGCTAAAGAAATTAGCTAATGTGGGTCCTAAAGTCGGCATATACATCATAATTCTTTCATCGAAAAAATCTGTGGATGAGATGTCTGAAAGAGAAGTCGAAGCCTTCAACATGGCTGAGTTTTCCAAAATCGCAAATTCGTATCATTTCAAAGATAACGATAATATCCTCAGTGTTCTCAAATCTTCAGACACGCAGGATATAATCCATAGTGACGTGCGGTTTGATACACTTTCAGAAAAGGAAATCAAAAGGATAGTCAAAGAAATCAACAGTAAATGCAAACAGAAGGAAGATGTTGTCGTATCCATTTCTGAATATCTTCCCGAAACTTCTGATTGGTGGTCTTTCGATAGTGCAAGGCAAATTGAAATTCCGTTCGGAGTAGGAAATGACATGCATGTCAAATCTCTCAAAATCACTCAAGAGAGCGGACAGAATACAGCTGTTGTCATTGGTATTCCAGGGTCCGGCAAAAGTGTGTTTCTGCACTCGTTGATCTGTAATGCGGCTATTAAATACTCTCCGGATGAACTCAGAATGTATCTGATCGACTTTTCTGGTGTTGAGTTCAACTCTTACGCATTGGGTAAATTACCCCATGCGCGGGTTATCGCACCTGAAGCAGAGCGTGAGTTCGGACTCAGCATTCTTAATGAACTTGTTGAGGAAGGTTCTCGCCGCATGGCTCTCTGCCGTGACCATAATGTAAGTAATATTGTTGACTTGAAGCGTGTCGCCCGGGGGATCAAGATGCCTCGATTACTTGTCATTATTGATGAATTTCAGAAACTTTTCGAAGTTGACAACGACCCGATAGCAAAAGAAGCCAACACTAAAATACATATTATTATCCAGGAGTTCCGCAAATTCGGCATCAATCTGGTCTTGGCAACCCAGAAGTTGCCTACAAGTTCTTTCATGCCTCGTGACCTTATAGCAAACCGCGTGGTATTCAAGAGTGCGCCTAACGATTTCGATTCCCTCATCACATCGGAGGACAGAAAAGGTATGCCGAGACTTCGAACAGGTCAATGTGTATATAATTCTGATTCCGGTGCTTCGTATGCAAACGAAATCGTTCAAGGCTTTTTCACTTCAAAGCCTGATTTAGACAGACTCTTGTCTAAAATACGTGATTTTGAACAAGAATTCTCTTATGAACGCGAGCCGCTCAAAGTATTCCGTTCTGCCGATCTTCCCATCTTTGAGGAACGCCGTCAAGAGAAATGCCATAAATCGGTTTCACCAATACCTTATGTAGTTCCGGTATATTTCGGAGAGTCTATCGCTGTGAGTGATTTCGATGTCAACGTCGAACTGGTAAAAGAGAATGCCAACAATATCCTTATCATCGGAGGCGAGGCGGATATCGCCCGCAATATCGCTTTCAATGCAATGCGTTCGGCTGTCGCCGGACATACTGCGGACACCGCAAAAGTAGTTGTTATCAGTGGTATGCGAAATGACAACCGCCTCAATGACAGAATAAGGGAATTTGCCGATGTTACGCCTTGCGATTTCACTTTGGCTTTTACCAATAGTGATGTGGAAGTCGTGGTCAGGGCATTGAAAGAGGAAATTGAACACCGTCGTAATGACGAGTCCGTGCCGCAGCAACATATTTATGTCGCTTGCTTTGATTTTCAGTCTGTCCGTGCTCTCGATAAAGAAATGACCGGGTCTATGCCTAAAGTATCTGCCACTGCAAAAGATATGGATATAATTATCCGTAATGGCTCATCGGTCGGAGTTTTCGTTATCGCTCAGACAGACACACTCGAAGCTCTTAATCGAGTCAGCATGTCATCGTTGCTTTCGATGTTCAACTTCCGTGTAGCTCTTCAGATGTCGGAAGATATGTCGTATAAGATTCTTGGCACACCTCTCGCCAACAAACTGTTCGTCTTTAATCGGCCCTCATCTCGTTTCAGAGGTTACGTCCGAGACAATGCCCGCAATCTAACAGTAAAATTCAAACCATATAAATAAGTTTGCCCATGTCAGTATTTAACGGTATGCACATCAACTGGGAAGAAATTTATAATTTCCGGTGTCAGCTCTCCGAGCTTTCTGATAAACTTATGGAACAACTTCACCGCACTGATGCCGCTATGGAAGCAGTAGCCAAAGATTGGCAGGATCAACAGTTCCATAAATATCGTGATGAGTTCACTGAAGACAGAGATCTTATCCAACCTCTCAGCGATCAAATAAATCAATTCCAGGAAGGACCGCTGCAACAATTTCAAATTATTGCTAAGGAATACGACGAAATGTAATCATATTATGGCATCTACATATGTAAACTCTCGTTCACTTATTGAACTTCAAAGTGAGCTGAATGCTCTGTCAACGGCATTGAGGGATTTGTATGATTCTCTGGAAAGTGACATAGCACATGTGTCTGACAGTTGGGTCGATCAACAATTTGACAATTTCGGTAACGAGTTCCGTAGTCGTAAGGAAATGATCTTGGAGCTTGCCTATAAATACAACCAATGGGCTAACAAATACCTGCCTCCCCGTATTGAACTTGCTAAAAAATACGAAGGAAGCAGCGCAGGTATCGGTTAACTTTATAATATTCTCTGATAATGTCACGTCAAGCCCATGTATCCTCGGAAACATTGCAAGTCCTTATGTATGGATTGCAGTCATGTGCCTCGTCTGTAGCATCACTACGAGGGGCGGTGAGGGCGCATATAAATGAATGCTTAAACACCGCCAGATCAATCGTTGCAAGACTTAAGGCGATTGAAGACGCTGCAAATATGCGTTATGAGAGTTGCAGCTCTGCTTATTATTCATGGCGGCGCAGGCAGAAATATGATGAAGAAAGCGGCGGATACCGACCGTCTTGTTCTTGTGAAGAACGCGAC
>CAMWMW010000292.1 GCA_947175455.1 uncultured Porphyromonadaceae bacterium
ATGCTCTCCTCTTCCCCTCCTCACCTCCCCACCTATCAGCTACCTGCACCTCTCCACGACTCCACCACGCCATCTCTCCATCTCTCTGCCCCCGCCTTCGGCACCTGTTTCTGCACGCTTGCTCCGCGACCCCTTCCGACTCTCCGCACACCGACTCACTCCGCTCCTCCGCGCCCTGACTGCGCCGCGACCGGGGCAATCCTCCTTGACCCTCAAAGCGGGGCTGTTGGCGCGGGTCTATGGCGACGGGACTGTTGGCACATGTCTGTTGGCGACGGGTCTATGGCGGCAGAGCGGGGCTCACCGGCAAATGAGAGCGCGCTTTCAAGACACGGCAGATACGCGACTTTCACGCGGCTGAACGGAAGTGTGACAGAAAAGCAGACAGCTTCGCGGTGCCGAGCGCATCGCGAAGCTGTCCGGTGCCGCTGCTATGCAGCGGATCAATCGGCTGTCAACAATCAACAGCCATTTGACTCATTTATTCCTACCCGATTGTTTTATTCCCACTCGATTGTTGCCGGGGGTTTGGAGGAGATGTCGTAGACGACGCGGTTGATGCCGCGGACCTTGTTGATGATCTCGTTGGAGGTCTTGGCAAGGAATTCGTAGGGGAGATGTACCCAGTCGGCGGTCATGCCGTCGGTGGAGACTACGGCGCGTAGCGCGACGCAGCTTTCGTAGGTGCGTTCGTCACCCATCACTCCGACACTCTGCACGGGCAGCAGCATCACTCCTGCCTGCCATACCTGATCGTAGAGTCCGGCTTCGCGAAGACCGTCGATGAAGATTTTGTCGGCTTCCTGAAGAATACGCACTTTCTCGGGTGTTACCTCTCCGATTATGCGGATGCCCAAACCGGGACCCGGGAAGGGATGACGACCCAACAGACGGGGATCCATCTCCATCGCTTTGCCGACCCTGCGGACTTCGTCTTTGAAGAGAAGTCTCAAAGGCTCTACTATCTTGAGATTCATCTCTTCGGGCAGACCGCCTACGTTGTGATGACTCTTGATCGTCGCCGACGGACCTTTCACGGAACAACTCTCGATCACATCGGGATAGATTGTGCCTTGCGCAAGCCAGCGGGCGTTCTCAATCTTCTTTGCCTCGGCATTGAAAACCTCGACAAAGTCCTTGCCTATTATCTTACGCTTGCGTTCAGGATCAACAACACCCTTCAGGTCTTCATAGAAGCGTTCTGACGCGTCTACGCCGACAACGTTAAGCCCCATATGCTTGTAGGAGTCGAGAACGTCCTCAAACTCGTTTTTACGCAGCAGTCCGTTGTTGACGAAGATACATGTGAGCCTGTCGCCGATTGCCTTGTGCAGGAGCATCGCCGCCACGGAAGAATCTACACCTCCGGAAAGTCCGAGTATCACACGTTCGTCGCCAAGTTGCTCTTTAAGCCCGGCTACCGTAGTCTCTATGAATGACGCGGGACTCCAGGACCCGTCGCATCCGCATATGCCGAGAACGAAGTTCGAGAGGATGCGGGTTCCGTCGGTGGAGTGATAAACCTCGGGATGGAACTGTATTCCCCAGGTCTGTTCTCCCTCTATATGATATGCCGCGGCGCGGACATTCTCGGTGGAACCGATGACGTGATAATTCTCCGGCAGGCGGGTGATTGTGTCACCATGGCTCATCCACACCTGTGTCGGAGAAGGAACGCCGAGCATGAGCGGGTCTTCGGGAGCGACGACTGTAAGCATCGCACGACCATATTCGCGTGAAGGAGCCCCTTCGACCTCGCCGCCATATTCGTTGGCGAGAAGCTGTGCGCCGTAGCAGACGCCAAGGAGAGGAAGTTTCCCCTTTATCGCGCTTATATCCGGCTTGGGAGCATCCTCATCGCGCACCGACGAGGGTGAGCCTGAAAGAATCACACCCTTCACATCCTCGTCGAGAGCCGGAATCTTATTGAAAGGGTGAATCTCGCAATATACATTCAACTCACGCACACGACGTGCGATGAGCTGAGTATACTGCGATCCGAAATCTATGATCAATATCTTCTGCATGATTATCCTCTTGAATAGTTTGGAGCCTCTTTGGTTATGGTCACATCGTGGGGATGGTTTTCCGTCACTCCTGCCGAAGTGATACGGGTGAACTTCGCATTATGAAGGGCATCTATGTCCTTGGCGCCGCAATAACCCATGCCTGAGCGCAGCCCGCCGGCGAGCTGGTATACAGTCTCGCTGAGCGTTCCCTTATAGGGCACGCGAGCCACGATACCTTCCGGCACGAACTTGCTTGAGTCGCACTTCTCGCTCTGGAAATAGCGGTCTTTCGAGCCAGCCTCCATAGCCTCCACAGAACCCATTCCGCGATATGATTTGAATTTACGTCCGTTATAGATTATAGTCTCGCCCGGAGATTCCTCCACTCCGGCGAACATAGAACCGCACATCACGCAGTTGCCGCCCGCAGCGAGAGCTTTCACGATATCGCCCGAATAGCGGAGACCGCCGTCGGCAATCACCGGCACACCATACTCTTTGGCAACCTTCGCCGCATCGAATATGGCGGAAAGCTGCGGCATTCCGACACCCGCCACGATGCGGGTCGTACATATGGAACCGGGACCGATACCCACCTTGATACCGTCGGCACCCGCCTCGATAAGGAAACGCGCAGCCTCACCGGTAGCGATATTTCCCACAACCACATCAAGCTCGGGATAAGCCGCCTTGACAGCCTTGAGAGTCTTTGTGACATTGGCGGAATGTCCGTGGGCGGTATCGATGACAACGGCATCGACTCCCGCATCCACAAGCGCCTTCACGCGATCGAGCGTATCGCCAGTCACACCAACGCCGGCAGCCACACGCAGACGACCCTTGTTGTCCTTGCAGGCAGAAGGGTAATCCTGAATCTTGGTGATGTCGCGATATGTGATGAGTCCCATGAGATGTCCGTCCTTGTCCACTACGGGAAGTTTCTCTATCTTATTCTTGAGAAGTATCTGCGAAGCCTCGGCAAGGTCCGGATTATCGGTTGTCACAAGCTTCTCGCTTGTCATTACCTCGGCTATCGGGAGTTCCATGTTCTGCTGGAAACGGAGGTCGCGGTTTGTCACGATACCGATGAGTATGTTGTCGGCATCCACAAC
>CAMWMW010000293.1 GCA_947175455.1 uncultured Porphyromonadaceae bacterium
GCATATGCACGGGTGAAGAGTCCTGTGCCGGGCCCTATTTCAAGTATCGTCGGGCAAGGGGGTATCGGCAGAGAGTCAAGCATGGATGTAAGTCGTCCGGCTATCTGACGCTGGGCTGTCGCATTGCTGTCGTATGTGTCTGAGGCACTGCTGAATCTTTTTGCAATCAGTCCGCGATCGGGAATCACCGACCTTACGATCTCTTTCAGCGGCAGGTAGTGGGCGCCGTCTGTCTTTACAATCTGTATGTCGGCGTGTCGCCAGTGTCTCTCCATGTTCCGGAACGGAAATATCCTGTCGTCACATCCCAGATATGCACGCCTCCATGGTATCTCTGCATTTGGGGCGGCAAGATCACGAATCCGATACAGCTGCTTTCTCAGCGATGAAACCTCATCGTCTGTGAAATTCCGTTCAAAAAGTCTGCGGTATGTTGCCGAATCCGGTGCCATTCTCCGCTGGAACTTCTTAAGATTCCTTTCATCGAGATTGTCAGCGGTGCCGTTGTATATTTCCAGAGGTATTCCCTCTGTGTCACTGACGGGGGAGAGTGTGCCGTTTATGGCAAAAGCAGCGGTTATCTTTTCGGGAGGCAGAGATGCCGCCGCCATCCTTACACCCAGAGACCAGGCGAAGAGCCACACGGTATTGTAGCCTTCAAGGAATGAGAGGTCAAGCGACAGATCGGAATAATCATACACTACGGCGACATCCCATCCGGTTATTTCTATATCCTGATAAAGCGACGGTGATGTGCTCCATCCTGCATAGACAAGAATCAGAGAGCGGCATCCGGGGGTGTGGCTGATATATTCTGTTTTCATGGTGTCAGATGACTTCTTTGAGTGTTTTCAAAATGTATTCTACAGTATCTTCGGTCATGCCTGCCGACAGGGAGAACCTTATGCGCTCACCCCCTTGCGGCACAGTGGGACGCCTGATGGGCAAAGCGTCTATTCCTTTGAGTGAGAGTCTGGAAGCTGTCAGCAGAGCCTTGTGTGCGTCTCCTAAAATCAATGGCACGATGTGAGAACGGGAATCATTCGGCAGCCCTGTTATCTCTTCGATGCCCGAACGAAACTTTTCGGAAATCATCATGAGATGCTCACGTTCCTTATCCATTGTGAGCACCTTGAGAATCATGTGTTCGGACCAAGCCGCGTTGACCGGAGGCAATGCCGTGGAAAAAATGAAGCTTCTGGAAGCATTGAGAAAATAACTCTTCAGCAACGCGTGTGTGGAGACAAAAGCACCGGCGGACGCCGCCGCTTTGCCGAGAGTGCCGACAATAATGTCAATGTCATCGATAGTTCCTGCTTCCTCGCAAAGTCCCAGACCGAATCTGCCACGCGTTCCGAACGCGTGTGCCTCATCTACATAGAGTATGACGTTGGGATATTCTTTTTTGAGAGTTGCCAGCTCCTGCAACGGCGCCGTGTCTCCATCCATGCTGTAGACAGACTCCAGCATGACGACGCACCGCTCCATTGGTCTGTATTTCTCAAGGAGTTTTCTCAAAGAAGACAAATCATTGTGTCGCCATCTCTGGTAGTCGGCTTTTGCAAGCATCAGCCCGTCGATCATGGATGCGTGTATCAGTTTGTCGCACAAGAACATGGTGCCGGGTATGGCAAGAGCCTGAATGATTCCGACATTGGCATGGTATCCTGAATTGAAGAGCAGCGACTCCTTGCGGTACAGCCCGGCGAGCAGATTCTCAAGGTGAGCGTGCGCGTCCTGTCTCTGCGAAAGAAGCCGTGAAGCGGATGAAGAGAACGCCGCGTGTGGAAACTTAAGGAAGAACTCTTCCCTATATTCCCTCCAACGGGCGCCAAGTCCCATATAGTCGTTGGAAGTGAGATCTATTCCCGGCAGATCCGTGCGGTCCTGCGGGATATGTCGAAGCCTGTTTTCCGCATCGAACTTTTCGAGAATCTTCCGATATTCGTCAAATGGAGTCATTGCCATACATTTCCGCGATTATTTTCAACAACGCGTCGCAAAGTTTCTCAACCAGAGTGTCGGATACGGCGAGGTAAGGCGGCATTATATATGCGTTTTTTCCGAACGGACGAATCCATACACCCTCTCTTACACATTTTTTCTGAAATTCACCGAGATTGACATTCTCTTTGAGCTGTATCACGCCTATGCCTCCCAGTATTCTGACATCATCGACTGATTTCCAGTTTTTCGCTATGGAAAGCCTCTCCCGCATGATCTCTTCTATCCTGTATATGCGTTTCTGCCAGTCCGACCCAAGCAACAGGCGTGTAGACGCCAAAGCGACAGCGCAAGCGAGAGGATTGCCCATGAATGTAGGACCATGCATCATGCAGCCAGACTGAGAGGCGGATATCCTGTCGGCTACGTTTGCCGAAGCGGCAACGGCGGCAAATGTCATGTAGCCCCCTGTTACAGCTTTCCCGATAAGCATTATGTCCGGTTCCACGCCTGCGTGTTCCCATGCGAACAGTTTCCCGGTACGTCCGAATCCTGTGGCAATTTCATCGAATATCAGCAATATGCCGAGTCTGTCGCATGCCTTGCGCAATTCACGGAGATACTGCGGATGGTAGAAGCGCATGCCTCCGGCACCCTGCACTATAGGTTCAAGAATGACACCGGCGAGAGTCGCGGCATTCTCTTCAAGAATTTCAAGCATGGGGCTGAAGTCTTCAGGATTCCATTCCTCGCCGAACCTGCATTGCGGCGCGGGCGCGAAATGCCTGACAGGGAGTGCCGGACCGAATGCTCCGTGCATTCCGGTCACAGGATCGCATACGGACATGGCGTTCCAAGTGTCGCCGTGATAACCGGAGCGTATGGTGGCGAAGTTTGTCTTGAGAGGATTGTCGCAAGCCTGAACAGCCATCTTCATAGCCACTTCCGTTGCCACGGAACCTGAATCGGCATAGAAAATATGGTTCATGGACGGAGGAAGAATGGAGAGCAGCAGCTTGCCGAGATCAATCGCCGGCTGGTGCGTAAAGCCCCCGAACATGACATGCGACATTTTTTCGATCTGGGTTTTCAAAGCCTCATTTAGCACAGGGTGGTTATAGCCGTGTATGACGCACCACCACGACGACATGCCGTCGATCAGTTCAGTGC
>CAMWMW010000294.1 GCA_947175455.1 uncultured Porphyromonadaceae bacterium
ATGATCTGTGTCGTGAAGTTGGAGCCGCTGCGACCGAATGCGTCTCCGGTGTTGCGGTTGAACTCGGTCTGATAGCCGGTGAAGGAGATGTCTTTTATATAAGGCACTCCGAAATCCTTGTCGGCACTGAATCCGGCGTTGTTGCCGTCTTTGAAGTTTTCAGGGCCACTGACACGGGTGAATCCGTTGATTATCAAGACCGGGGTCTTCTCTCCGGGTGCCTCGCGCAGGGAAAGGGTCTCCGACGGGAATGCGAGACCTCCCTTGTTGAGGGCTACGATGCGGAAACTGTGAATCTCGTTGTCGGCGACCTTGAGGTCGTAATGAGTCTTGGATGTCTCTCCGATCTTGTGGAAGCCGAGTTCACCCTGATTTCGGGCGAGAATCACGTATTTGTCAGGCATTGCCGTCTCTTCGAGCGGATCAGGCGTGGGTTGCCAGCTTAGTCTGTAATGGTTTTTCTTCTCGCGTGTTATGGCAAAATCCTTTACGGGAAGCGGCTGTATTATCAGCTCGCGGTCTTTACGCTCCGAGAGGAATCTCGCGATACCTTTGTAAATGGCGCGCCCTACCGTGAATTTGAAAGTGGGGTCGAGTCCGTACATCATGTCAGCGAAATTCTGATGGCTCATAAGCTCTATGAGAGTTGTCGGCACCTCCGGCACTCTCGCCTCTACATATGATTTGTCCCACATCGACCTGCGAGTCCATGAAGGTTCGTACTGGCGGCGGATGTCGTTGGTTATCTGACGCATTATCAGGTCGGTGAGCATGCGGGAGTTTATGCGGGGAGTCCCGTCGCGGTATGAGTCTCCGTTCTGTGTGAAGTATATGCCGAGTGTGCCTACGAAAGAATCATCGGCTCTTTTGCCGGCATCGCTGTGGAGGGCGAAAGCCATGTCCACCGGGATGTTGAGACCTTCGCGGTTCGGAAGGACACGCGAGCCTCCGGCGAGATAGTTCACCCAGTTTCCTCGGGACGTGTAGTCGTCTTTGTAGTCATCCGAACCGTGGTATGGCGCATATACCGGTTCGGGGAAGCCTGCCCACTGCAGCCAGTAACGCGCGCCTTCAAGGAAGCGGGGCATTCCCGAGGTGCGGAATGTCGGCGCCGTTTTCGGTGCGGAGGGAGTCATCGGTTCCGCCGGCACTGATGTGTCTGCCGGTCTTGCATCGGGAGTTTCCTCTGATTCTTCTGTTTCCCCGTTGCTTTCTTCTGTCTCCTCGTCTTCTTCCTCTTCTGTCGGGTCAGACTCTCCCTCTTCCTCACCTTCGCCTTCCGGCTCGGCACGGTTCTGACCTGAAAGGGTATTTGCTTCTGAGCCGTTTTTTGAAGCGGCATCGGAGGAGGCTTCCGGGGTGGAGGGGTCGTAGTAGATGTCGGAGCGGCGGTCGGAGCGGGCTATGTTGCCCATGCCGCCGCCGATTTTTACGGCATCGGCTGTAAGAACCATCCCTTCCCCTTTTTCGGAAAGGTTGGTCAGGGTGACTATCGGCTCTGTGTCGCTGTATCCTTTGGTCAGGGGGAACGTGCCGAGATAGATCCATGTGCCTCCGCCCATGGTCTGGTTCACACGAAACTCCTTGGCGCCTCCGGAGTAGTTGACCGTGTAGTGGGCGTCTTCCGTCGAGTTGGGGAAGGATTTGTAGCTCACGTATACGGCATATTCGCCGTCTTCAGGGATGTCTGCATACCAGGCGGCTACAGACTGCTTGCCGCCGGTGACTGTGGAGGTCTGACGGTATGTTCCGTTTTCGAAAGGATTCTCAGTGTCACGGAAATCGGGCAGGTCATATATGAATCCGTCAAGGTCGCCTGTCACCCAAGGCTTGGTGCCGGTCATCTCTTTATAATACGGCTGAGAGAATAT
Organism: uncultured Porphyromonadaceae bacterium; assembly: GCA_947175455.1. Lineage (GTDB taxonomy): Bacteria > Bacteroidota > Bacteroidia > Bacteroidales > Muribaculaceae > Lepagella. The sequence continues at coordinate 1,872 of CAMWMW010000294.1, forward strand.
CTGTCCTTCGTCGTTGGTGTCGTTGTCAACAATCACCTCGTGTCTGTTTACATCGCGTTCACGGGGAAGCATGACGTATGCTCCGGCGTTTTCGAGCATCGGCACGAGATAGGGGAGTATATAGCTCATCGTGTAGGTGTCTTCGACAGACTGGAAAAGGAAAGGACGCTGCCATGTCCAGGCTCCGGAACCCGGTTTGAAATATCGTCCGTGGGAATGCCACAGGGCTATTATGTCGTTTTCCAGCCCTTTGTCGGCGTGGACATAAGGATTCGCCTCTACAACAAAGGGAGGATTCTTTCTGAATTTTTCGGGGAGTTTGTCGACCTTGGTGATGAAATAGGCGAGAGATCTGGTGCCTACGTTGAGTGTGACGTTATAATCCGAAATGGAATCCGGAAGAGCCGCCTTGGCGTGAAACGCAAGGGAGTCTATGAGTTCGCGTGTAACCGGAAGGTATGTGAAATTCTCGTTGAGACTCAGTCTCGCGGTTTTCGACATGCGGTCAGGTTTCACACTGTTCACTCTCAGTCCTCCGGGGTTCAGTTTCTCGGGAATCCATTGGAGCAGACGCTCGTTGACGGCAAGTGTCAGGGAGTCGTTCGAGGGTTGTTCAGGCTTCGGTGCCGCAGGCTTCGTAGCTCTCCGGGTGTATCTTTTTTTTCTTGTGGTGCGCTTTTTTCTTTTGGTTGTGCGTTTTTTTGTGCTTTTCCTGGAGGAGGTCTGGGTTGTTCTGGCTTTTGTCCGTTTCTTTGCTGCCTGAGATTCGATTGTGTCAAAACCCGCGACAGCGACAATAACCGCCATCAGTATGTATATATATTTGCGAAATTTCATTTTGGGTATAGAAAATTTAGAAGTCTGATAAACCGTTTAATGTTGATTGTGAGATTCATAGAGGGGATTTAAGAGGTGTTTTTACGAGTCGGGGGAGGCAGCATAGCGGACTATGTGACCGATTAAAACCGAAAAAACAACCATTAAAGACCTCCGGGAAGCCCGGGAATCGTTATAAAAAACAAACGGTTCCTGACTACAAAATAAATGAAAAAACGGCTTAGAAACAACTTCATGCGCCTTTGTTAACTTTTTTTGCACACATCGCGGCGTTCAGATTGCGCCTGCAGGATTATTGCGTGCGATTTTTTAGTCAAATCGCAATTAATGTGTTAACTTCGCATGTGGATTATTCGGGGTGAGGCGCCCCGGTGACTTACGATTTAACCAAAAACTAAAATAA
>CAMWMW010000295.1 GCA_947175455.1 uncultured Porphyromonadaceae bacterium
ACCGAACCCTATGCGGAACTTTTTGCGGAACTGCGCAAAAGCAAGGGGATGACGATTGACGAGGCACGCAACATTGTGCGCAATCCCCTTTATCTCGGATGCCTCATGATCAAGCGCGGTGATGCGGACGCTATGGTTGCGGGTGCGCTGAGTCCCACATCCCACGTGCTGAGAGCCGCATTCCAGGTTCTGAAGACAAAGCCGGGCATATCCGTTGTCAGCGGCGCATTCATCATGCTTCTGCCTGAAAATGTTCCATACGGTGAAGACCATATGCTTGTTTTCGCAGACTGCGCGGTTGTTCCTGACCCGACAGCCAAGGAACTTGCGGAGATCGCCATAGCCACCGCCAAGACCACCAGAGACATAGCTGGTCTTGACCCGGTTGTGGCAATGTGCAGCTTCTCCACCAAGGGAAGCGCGAGCCACGAACGCGTCGACAAGGTCGTCGAGGCTACAGAACTCGCCCGCAAGATGGCTCCTGAATTGAAAATAGACGGTGAACTGCAGAGCGACGCGTCGATCGTTCCCGCCATCGGCAGCATGAAAGCGCCAGGCAGCGAGGTGGCGGGACACGCCAACACCCTCGTATTCCCTTCGCTTGAGGTTGGAAACATAGCATACAAGCTTGTGCAGCGTCTTGCAGGCGCCGGTGCCGTGGGTCCGATTCTCCAGGGGCTGGCAGCTCCTGTCAACGACCTTTCAAGAGGCGCGACAGTCGATGACATTGTAAATACGATCATTGTGACCTGCAATCAGGCAATAGGAGACAAAAATCTATAAGATTATGAAGATATTAGTTTTGAACTGCGGCAGCAGCAGCGTGAAATACAAGCTTATCGACAGCGACGACAAGGGCGTGCTTGCCGAAGGCGGCGTAGAAAAAATCGGTCTATCCGATTCATTCCTCAAATTCAAGCTGCCTGACGGCTCGAAAGAGACAGTCACCGTGGAAATGCCCGACCATAAAGAGGCGATACGCCAGGTGATGAAAGTGCTCACAGATCCGGAGAAAGGCGTGATCAGCAGTTTCGACGAAATCGGTGCCGTAGGTCACCGCGTGGTGCATGGCATGGAATATTTCAACAAATCCGTGCTTATCACTCCTGAAGTCATTGAGAAAGTCAAGGAATGCTATCCGGTGGCTCCGCTGCACAACCCCGCCAATGTCACCGGCATAGAGGCGGTTACAGAACTTATGCCCGACACTCCCCAGGTCGGAGTGTTTGACACCGCCTTCCATCAGACAATGCCGGCAAAGGCATACATGTATGCTCTCCCCTATGAGGATTATGAGAAATTCGGCATACGCAGATACGGTTTCCACGGCACAAGCCACCGCTATGTATCACGTCGTGCATGCGAATTTCTCGGTCTCCCTTACGAGAAACAGAGAATCATCACCTGCCATATCGGCAACGGTGCCAGCATAACGGCAATCGCTGACGGAAAAAGCATCGACACCTCCATGGGTCTCACACCCACCGAAGGTCTCATGATGGGCACACGCGTAGGCGACATAGACCCCGGCGCGCTCGTATACCTTATGGAAAGCCGCGGAATTGATGCCTCCGGGCTGCAGAAAATCATCAACAAGGAGAGCGGCGTGCTTGGCGTGTCGGGCATATCAAACGACATGCGCGACATAGAGGCAGGCATTGCCGAAGGCAACGAACGCGCGCGTCTTGCAATGGACATGTATGAATACCGCATACTGAAATACATCGGCGCCTACACCGCCGTACTCGGAGGTGTCGACGTGATTGTATTTACCGGAGGTGTCGGCGAGAACCAGACCGGCACACGCGAACAGATATGCCGCAAACTCGAATACATGGGCGTGACATTCGATGCCGAAGCCAACAAAGTGCGTGGCGAGGAAATCGAGATCTCAGGCAAGGATTCAAAAGTTCACGTAGTTGTCATCCCCACGGATGAGGAACTGATGATCGCGGAAGACACCGCAGCAATCGTAAAAGGATGAGAATAGGACAGGGATATGACGTGCACCGTCTTGTGGAAGGTCGCGAGCTGTGGCTCTGCGGAATAAAGCTGGAGCATACACTCGGGTTGCTCGGACATAGCGACGCGGATGTGGCGATACACGCACTCTGCGACGCCATACTCGGCGCTCTGGCACTCCGTGACATAGGTTATCATTTTCCCGACACCGACCCGCGGTATAAGGGAGCCGACAGCAAACTTCTGCTCGCGGAGGTATGCCGCATGATGACCGGCAGAGGGTACGCCATAGGGAACGTGGACATTACAATCTGCGCCGAACGTCCGAAAATCAATCCTCACATCGAAAAGATGCGCGAGAAACTCGCCGGCATACTCGGATGCGAGGTCGGCGATGTCTCCGTCAAAGCCACCACAACCGAAAAGCTCGGTTTCACCGGCCGCGAGGAGGGTATCTCCGCTTACGCCGTGGTTCTGCTCAGGAACCGCAACGACTGATATACAAATAAATCCCCGGAGTCCCGTATGCCGAGATTCCGGGGATTGCCATATGTCTGCAATTACAATGATCTACCATCTCATAGCCATTATTGTGGCAGTGTTCGGAGTTGTAAAAGGCTATCGCAAAGGCTTTTTCCGACAAGTGCCGCTCCTGATAGGATTCTGTTTCGGCGTTGTCTGCGCCCGCATATTCTGCACTCCTGTGGAAGAGGGTTTGCGACAGCTGTTGCCATCTGTCGCAAGCAGAGCGGAATGCGGTTATGTATACAGCACGCTTGCCCGCGGGCTGGTATTCATCATTGTCTATGAGCTGTTCAGTTTCTGCACCGGATTCCTGCGTCTGCTGTTCCGCACCTTCGACAGCGGCGTGCCCGACAGTATGGCGGGTTCTTTTTTCACTCTTGTCAGGTACCTGCTCATACTCTCCATATTCTACAACTTCATGCTTTGCTGGAGCACTGACTCAGAAATGCTGCGATACGCAAAATCCGACGACGGTAACATCATCGAGGCTGTAATGCTTGTGGCTCCGGCAATTCTCGGCGGTGAGTCCGTGGAAGACCTCGCCCACACACTTCAGCTCGAAGCCGCAAAATGCATCTCATAAGAATTCAGCTGCATAATCCTCCATGCCCATTCCTCAAT
>CAMWMW010000296.1 GCA_947175455.1 uncultured Porphyromonadaceae bacterium
ACTAACACCTTCCGCCCCCGGTGAGCACCCTCAGCTCGACTTCACCGTCAGCACCGATGTAAAGAACCAGGTTGACCTTCTTCGCGCAAGCGCCGACACCGACGGACGCGGCGGCTCCCCCGTGAAGATGGAATTCCGGCACGCCCTGTCGGCAATCACCGTGCGCACCGGCGACGCGATGCTTGCAGGTAAAATCACCAATGTGACACTATCCGGAATACGAGGGAAAGGTACCCTGACTCTTGCCGATGGCAAATGGACTGCCACAGGCGGGAATGTCACATATTCAGTCGCCACAGAAGAGGATGTCTCCGGAGCTTCCGCAGATGACAATTACGCCTCCACATCACTCAACATAGCGGGAGAGAAAAACGGACTCACATTCTTCATGATTCCTCAGGAACTTACATCCGAAGCAAAACTCTCCATCACTTTCACTGACAACCTCACCAAAACCGAACGCACTCTCAATGCTTCTATTGGCGGAAACGGCAAAAAATGGGAATCAGGCAAACTATATTCCTATTCCATATCATCAACAGGCGTAATCGTCACTCCGGTGGTAGAACTGTCCCGGACTGACGGATCCGCACTTCCAGACTCAATTCCTTATACAGGAGTGCTACGGGATGTAACGATGAACGCTTACGTCAAGGTGACCCAATCGGGTAAAGAGACATGCTATCTGCGCCCTGACTATAAGATATATTCTGTGGCAGGAGAGAACAACTGGAGCGAAGAAGACTGGAAAACAGCCACATGGACCGAAGTCACCGGAATGGTGGATTCCGATGACAAGACACTCACCCTTCCGACAGAAGACATTACAAAGAGCGTGTCCGGTTCGCTGATACTTATTCCGCAACCAGAGTTTCTCAACATGAGAAAGCCGATGAAATATTCGGAAGCCGATGTCAAAGGAAGTGCCGATTCTCCAATCGACCTTTCGGGAGGAGGAGAAACCGCGAACTGCTATCTGATAGACAGCCCCGGATATTACAGTCTACCCCTTGTCTACGGCAACGGACGAGATGCTTCAGGAGCCGAGAACAAATCGGCTTTCACAATTACTGCCGAGGAGCACGATCCCGGTCTCCTCTATTTCGTGGATCACGAAAACAACCGCATCGAGACCTCCGATATAAAGGCACATCTCTCCGCTGCCTGCGGTTCCGTTCCTGAAGAGGCGTTCATCCTCTGGCAGGACTCTCCCGGACTCATAGACAATGTGGCACTCGACTCCACGAACGGAAGAATCACCTTCCATGTCAGCCGACACACTCTATCACAGGGGAACGCCGTGATCGCCCTCCGCGACAGCAAAGGGGACATCGTTTGGAACTGGCATATCTGGGCGACGCATTACGACTGGGAGAACCCTATACATATCACCGAAGGCCAATACCAGGATAAAAACGGTGTGACACAGACAGAGGAGTATATCTTTTCCCCGTCTGTGCTCGGATATTGCGATGCACGGGGAGCGGCGCCGAAACGGGAGATACGCATGAAAGTGGAATTCAACCTCAAGGGGGTGAACGGAATCAAATACACCGCCTATAATCTCACCGACAAAAACAGAGACAAGACCAGAACTGCGAATTTCTTCCAACAGGAGATAATAGCATCCCTCGCCGGCGACAACACTTATTATCAGTGGGGACGGAAGGATCCGATGGTACCCGGCATATACGACAAACCCGACTACCTCTACTATCCGGGAATACCGGATAGAAAAGACATCTTCACGATGCTCAACAAGCCTATCTACGATTTCCGCGATGAATACAGGTTCACAGTCTCCCCCGAGACAAACGGCGTATCATTCGGATACACGGTGAAGTATCCATACCGGTTTATAATGGGTATCGACAGAAGAAGCTCCAACAGTGACAGCTATAAGCTGAATCATCGCGCACACTGGCATAACGGAGAAGGGCAGACCTATATGGATGAATCTGAAAACACGCTTATGTATAATGTTTGGGATTCAAGTGCTGTCTGCAGAGGTGCGGAAACATCTTATCCCACCTGGAAAAACAACCAGTCCGTGACAAAGACCATCTACGATCCGTCACCCAGAGGATACAATGTTCCGCCGGCTGTGGCATTCACCGGGATGATCGGTCCCGGAGGATATTCATCCGACAAAGCATATCCCGACAATCCTGTGACATTCGATTATGCCCGGAGAAAATGGAATTTTACCATGAAGAAAGACGGCTCCGGACTGCCGGCTCCTGTCTATGCCACCGGCATGAGAGACATGAATCTGAATAATTCCCAGTTGCCGTCTCAGCCTGCGGCTGTCAAGGGAACGACATGGGCAGCCTACAGTATGATCACCTTTATCACCACCACCACCATGGGCGCCACTGCGCAATGTCTTATATTCTATATCGACAACCGCAACGGTAATAACAATTTCACAGGCATTCTTGACGGCAGCGGGAAAGTATGCGGCTCATGTACAGGATCCAACAACTCATACGGATTCACGGTATGGCCGGTGCGGAGTAAATGATGCTTAACGACGTTCCAGGAGACTCTTCACGAAAGACATTTGAAAATACAGGAACGGCACCCGGGTGCCGTTCCTGTATTTGTCTTTATGAGGTTTAGAAGCGCGGTTGCATATAAGCTGATTTTCCACACTTTGCCATGAGAAATGCACGGAGAGGGAAGTGTTATATAACGTGATATATAGACAAGAAGTGTGAAGAATAAGGGAAGTAAGCGACAAAAATTTTGAGGTTCTAAATTTAAATGTTAATTTAGTGGATAAATTCCGACACAAGTATGTGCTTATGAAAGATAAAATGGAAGATATGAATCCCGAGACCAGAGAAATGGTCGAGATTCTTGAAAATGAAAGTCCGGCAATACGCATCGGCATCGTGGCTAATTATTCCGACGGCTACGAGACTCGTATGCTGCTCACACCCGAAGCGTGCGGAATGCTCACTTCGGGCGGCATCAAGGTATGCATGGAAAGCGGCGCGGGAAGCGACATCAGCTTCTCCGACGAGAAATATGCCGAATATGGTGTCAGGATAACAACACGCGACGAAGCGCTGTCGGCACCTGTCGTGCTCTGCTACACTCCCC
>CAMWMW010000297.1 GCA_947175455.1 uncultured Porphyromonadaceae bacterium
TGAATTTTTGCGGACGATTTAAGTGTTATTAAATGTTAATATTCTATATGATTGAACAGTTTTTAGCATATTTTGCCCGCTTTTGACGCAATTGCAATCCATATATGCTTTGGTTTGGCACAGAAAGGGTCGGGTGGGCATTTGTGCAAGAAGATGCGGATGTGTGCAAATTTATTGCCTTTTTGCACGACGGATGCCGGGCAACGGTATGTGTTCGGCAATCATGACCGTACCGATGTAGATGCACAGGAAGATGATCCGGACAGTGTAAAGCAGCCAGACGGGGAGTATGGTGTCGATATACATCCCGGCGTAGTACAGCACGCCTGCAAACAGAATGTAGAGTCCCATTCTTCCGAGCTGGTATGGCAGAGGATAATATTTGCGTCCGAGAAAATATGACACTGTCATCACGGTGAAATAGCTGATGAGCGCTGCCCATGCCGCACCCATGTATCCGTCGGGAATGCCGATTGCCGGTACGAGCCAGAGGTTCAGTCCGAGCATGAGGACAAAGCAGAGAAGCGAGAGATACATTCCCCATTGCGTGCGGTCGGTCAGTTTATACCACATGGAGAGGTTGAAGAAGATTCCGAAGCACAGCTCTGCAAGCATCATGACGGGAACCACTCTGAGTCCGGGCCAGTATGAGGGAGAGACGAAATGCTTGAGTATGGGGAGGAAGAACATCACTCCGAGGAATATGAAAAGACCGAAAATAAGGAAAAATTTCATGGCGTCGCAGTAAGCGAGTCTGCGGCTTTCTCCATCGTTTTTTGCCTGCGCGAATATGAACGGTTCGTAGGCGTAACGGAATGCCTGGGTGAACATCACCATCACTATCGCGATCTTTATGTTGGCGCCGTAGATGCCTACCATGGAGCGGGCGGCTTCCTCGCTTCCTTTGAAGATATATGGAATAAGCATCTGCCCCATGTTCTGGCTCATTATTCCGGCGACGCCAAGAATGAGCAGCGGCCAGCTGTATGCCAGCATCTTGCGGAGCAGCCTGCCTTCAATGCCGAATCTGCGGATGCGAATCTCCGGCATCAGGCATGCCATGACAATAAGAGAGGAAATAAGGTTTGCCACGAATATCCATCCTATTCCGAACGATTCTCCGCCGGCGGGTTCGTAGAACCAACTCACGAGTCCCGGAAAATGTTTCATCAGCGCCGGACAGCATAGCAGGAAAAAGAGATTCAGAGCAATGTTGAGAGCAATGTTAAGCAGTTTTATGCCGGCGAATCTGAAGGCTTTTTTCCGATAGCGGAGATAGGCGAAGGGGATATTGGAGAATGCATCTACGGCAACAGTGACTCCGAGCAGCCATACATACAGGCTGTGGCGCGGAAGCAGAATAAGCTCGGACACGGGACTGAGGAAGAGTGTGAGCAGAATGATGAAAAGGAGGGAAGTCGTTCCCACTGATGTCAGGGAGGTGGTGTAGACTTTCTCCGGGTCTGCCTCCTTGTTGGCGAATCTGAAGAACCCGGTCTCCATGCCGTAGTTCAGAATCACCAGCATCACAGCGGTGAAGCTGTAGAGATAACTTACTATTCCGTATTCTTCGGTAGGGAAGAGGTATACGTACAGAGGAACGAGACACCAGTTGAGGAATCTCCCTACGATGCTGCTGAGACCATATACGGCAGTCTCTTTGGCTAATGATTTGATACCGGCCATATTTCAGGGGCTGTTGGAGTTAAACGTGGATGTCGGAATGCTGGATGCCGTGCGAATCAGTCGAAGAGGGTAGTCTGGAGCGGTCCCTGGGTTCTTCCGAGATGGCGGTAGGCGAGTTCCGTGACCTCGCGTCCGCGCGGGGTGCGCTTGAGGAATCCCTCTTTGATAAGGAAGGGTTCGTATACTTCCTCTATGGTGCCTGCATCTTCTCCGATTGCAGTGGCGATTGTTGTCAGACCCACGGGTCCACCTTTGAACTTGTCGATTATGGTCAGCAGGATGCGGTTGTCGATTTCATCGAGTCCGTAACGGTCAATGTTGAGTGCCTCAAGCGCGTGGCGCGCAATCGGGAGGTCTATGCGTCCGGAGCCGCGAACCATCGCGAAGTCGCGCACACGGCGCAGCAGCGAGTTGGCGACACGCGGTGTGCCGCGGCTGCGCAATGCGATCTCAAGGGCGGCTTCATCATCGATTCCGATTTTAAGCAGTCCGGCTGAGCGCTTTACAATTCCTTTGAGAATATTGTGGTCGTAATATTCCAGATGACAGTTTATGCCGAATCGGGCACGCAGTGGCGCGGTGAGGCTGCCGCTGCGGGTTGTCGCTCCGATAAGTGTGAAGGGGGAGATTGTGAGCTGAACGCTTTTCGCTCCCGGACCCTTGTCAAGAAGAATGTCGATGCGGAAGTCCTCCATGGCGGAATAGAGATATTCCTCCACGACGGGATGAAGACGGTGGATCTCGTCTATAAAAAGGACATCATGGTCTTCGAGGCTCATGAGAATGCCGGCAAGATCTCCGGGCTTGTCGAGCACGGGACCCGATGTGACCTTGAAACCCACGCCGAGTTCGTTTGCCACTATGTTTGACAATGTTGTCTTTCCGAGTCCCGGAGGACCGTGGAGCAGGGTGTGGTCAAGAGCCTCTCCGCGCATGCGTGCCGCCTCTACAAACACGCGTAGATTGTCGATGATTTTTTCTTGTCCGCTGAAGTCGTCGAAGGCAAGCGGGCGCAAAGCCTTTTCTATGTCGCGGTCGCTGCCGTCGGGGCGGTTCATGCGTTCTCTTATGTCGAAATCCTCTTCCATGATGCAAAATTACGAATAAATTGTTAATTTTATCGCAGACAAAAGTTAAAACATGCGATTTACAAAACTATTCAATTCAAGGCTTGGTTATATTTACAAAAGTAAACAGCAGATTGTGGTTACGCGCTCTGGTGATGATGTTGTAGTGGCGAGCTGGTTCCGGATATTATAAGAAGAAATCACCTTTTCGTAACCTTGATGTTGCGGGAGCATCGGCTTCGGTCGGGGCTCCCGCCTTTTTATGTATCGGAAACCGACTCTTTTATAATAAGGAGGATGTGTCATAATAGCCCGTCTGGGTCGTTGGCTGAATGATTCGGCTTCGGT
>CAMWMW010000298.1 GCA_947175455.1 uncultured Porphyromonadaceae bacterium
GATAATCTGCGCCCTGGGCACAGCGGGGACCAGGGCGCCGGTTATCTCCTCTCTGCTTCCCGATGAAGGCATGGGCACCTCAAATTCCGAATCTTCGACAAGCCTGCGGTCCGGATCCGCGACAATCGCTTTCAGAAACGTCCCCCCTACATCAAGGAGCAACTGACAGTCATTCATTCTCGAAACCATCCTTAAGCATAGTTTTATGCACGCGGATCGGTTCCACGCCGAGATTCTCCACCACGTATTCGCCGATAGTCGCCGGAACCACTACCATATCCATGAATTCGGCATCGAAATAACGTTCGGGATGCTCTTTCGAACGGATACGTATTTTTTCGCCGTCCACAAGTGTGAGCACATGGAATTTGCCATTGGTATTGTCCTCTATCTCCTTCTCGAATTCAAGACGCCTGAGCGAGAAATAAAGCAAGGGGGATTCTCCTACTATTACCTCCGCCCATCCGTCGCCGCTGCGCGCGATGCGGGGCTTCTGCACGATATTGTTCCTTACCCAGGTCGTCGTTCTGTCGCGTGCCACGGTCCTCTCTCCGTGATATGTATGGATCGGGCGTGGAACCCCGTCAAGATCCGGGCGCAGATAATCATACAGCTTGTATGTATAGGAACCGATGGTGAGGGAGCCGATTTCAAGAACCACCTGATTGCGGCCCGACGAATGGACAGTGCCTGCGGGAATCATCACCTGCAGACCCGGTCTGGATTCTTCGTAGCTTATATATTTCATATAATCCACAGGTTTGTATTCCTTGTCGGCGATCTTTATTTCCTTGATAAACTGATCCACATCGGCATCGTCACGGAAACCGATGAATGTCTTGGCGTCATGACCCGCCTCTATCACATAATAACTTTCGTCCTGACGTCCGAGCTCATCGAAATTTTCCCGGTTGTACTTTTCATCGGAATGACACTGCACGGACATGTTGCCTGTGCTGTGATAGGAATCGTCATAATTGAAGCGGATGGGGAAATAACCGCCGAATTTATCGGCACACTTCCTTCCCATCACCTCTTCGCTTGCTGTCATGAAGAATGTCTGGAACGGAAACTCCACCTTGTTGCCGCCCACTTCAACCACGATACTCACCTCCATCGGGATAAGATCGAACACCCACGCGCAATTACGCATGTCGGCGGGCAGGTTTCTGAGTTTCTTCACATAAGTGCCTCCCCATACACCTTCGAGATAAACAGGTTTGGTACGGAACGGATACGAAGCCATCGATGTGAAAATCGCCTTAAGCGAAGACATGGGCACAAGCTGCAGGTTGCCGGGCTTGTCACTGGGCACATAATAGTCAAGCGCGCATTCCCGGAGCAGACTCCGCCGGAGATTGACCGCCATTTCGAAGTCGGCATAATAGCAGCGGCGGATAATCTGGTTCGCGGGACGCGCATCCTTCTGACCGAGATTGACATACTGCCCCCTGCGGATGCGCAGAATCGATTCCTTCGGAGTCACGTCAAAATAGAGTTTCAGGTCGAAAAGCTGCATGTTCGCGGGAATAAGACAGCCGTTGCCGTAAACCACAACGACTTTCCCTTCATTGCCCTCACGTATTTTTCTCAGTTCCGATCTGAATGCCTGGGTCTTGTCAGGATCCAGAAGAGCCTCGTAACCGCCCCGGAAAATCTTTCCGTAAAGGAGGGTGGGATCCTTCTCCCTGTCCCATTCGAGAAGAGGGTCGATCATATTGTTGATTTCTTCCTCCTCTTTGAGATTGTCAAGATAATTCTTCTGTTCGATGAGAATGCCCTTCCCCGCGAGCTGCTGGGAAAGGAGATTTATCATCTCCTGCCATTCGGCGGTGGCATATCCGTCGAATGCGAGAATCACGCTCTTTCCCGGATTTGCATTACGGAGAGACTCCACTCGCGCTGCAAGAGACTTGGCACTGTTAAGCGATCCGCAGACAACACTATCCGCGGCTTCCGCCGGGATCTGGGGACGGTTCACCGGACGGGGATCATCGTACGGGAACGGGTTATACATAAAACTCATGAATATAGGTTATTTATGTTTGGTTGGTTAATTGATTTCATAATACTTGAAGTCCATGATTTCGGAAAGGTCGCGCAATTGTGCGCGCCAGTCACCATCGACGACTGCGAAATGCTGGGTTGTGCCGATTTTGATTATTTCTTCGAAAAGACGTTCCACAGGCACGACCGGACGGAAAATCGTATGGGAGTATGTCGCGAGTATATGCTCTCCGGGCAGCGACTCCACAAGAGTCGCGACAAGCTTGTATCCGCCGTCACATTCCACGAGCTGCGCCATTGTCTTCAGTCCCGGAGAAATACGATACCAGGCAAAGGGTGCGCCGGCATACCTGTAACTTGTTTTGGCAAAACGCACATCGCGGGCAATCACGACATTGTCCTGCCATTCGGGATCATTGTGGTCGTTGGGACCGGCATGTCCCCCGGCAAACGTGCCGAAATCACTTTCTATATGGAACGGTTCGATAAAGTTCACGTTTCTTCCCGAGATCAGCTTGAGAATATAGGTTATGAGTCCCGCGCCCATATCCGCCTCCGGCACAAGCACCGATGTGTTCGCGTTGAACCACGGATGATAGAATCCGGCACGCAGCCCTACAAGCTCGAACATGGCACGGTCGATGTCGTTAAACACCATCACGTCTATATCAGAATCTTCCGCCATCTTTGCAAGACCGATCGAGGCACGGACGGATGCCTCGAATTTCTCATATTCCACATCATCCATCATCCTGTAACTTCCGGTGAGTCTGTCGCAATACTCCTTGAGTTCGGTTCGGTCGATTCTTTCTATGACTTCGCCATATACGGAATACGGAAGAAAACGTATCTCCGGCCCAAGCTTCACAAACACATCGTATGGGTCTATATATGTGCTCCACATCGCCTCATTATAGTTTGCGAGCAGACCTACGGTAGACCGGCGCATGATGGCGCGGGCGCGTGCCGCCTGCGAGAAAATCCGGATCTTCTCGTTCACTTCCTCCCGCGAACCCATCACGACCTTGACATGCCGCCGTCCTGTCCTCGGCCCGGATCCGGCCGCCTCAAGAGAGCCGCCACGCGTTCCGGAA
>CAMWMW010000299.1 GCA_947175455.1 uncultured Porphyromonadaceae bacterium
AATGTGTTCGCTCCGCCGCCAAAAGTCAGAAGCGGCGTATTGCGTCTTACCCGCAACAGCCGTGAGTCACTCGGTGTTGACGAAGCATTTTTCAAGACTGTGGTCAAGACCGCTTTCGGACAGCGGCGCAAGACTCTGCGCAATTCCCTTGCCTCTCTCATTGCGCAGAGCGGCATGGCTCCTGACAGCGAGATACTCTCTTTACGTCCCGAAAGGCTTTCTGTAGAGCAATTCATATCACTTACCCGTGAGTTGAAGCCATTTTCTTGAAACCCGGCTCAATTTTTATTTGGCAATCACAATAAAAAATATTAGCTTTGCAAAAATTAATTTTTGCAAAGCTAATATTTTTTTTATCTATATCACTATGGAGGAGACAATGAAACAGAGACTCATTCAGCTGCTCAAGGCAAAGCATATGACACAGACTGAATTCGCCCGCCATCTCGGAGTTACGCCGACCTATATAGGAGCCATGCGCAAAGGGATGCCAAAAGAGCGTCTCAAAGTCGTGTTCGACCTGTTTCCCGATGTAAACCGCGACTGGCTTATGTATGGCGAAGGAGAAATGCTTGTCACCGCTGATGACGAATCTCCCGATCTTAACAAAGGTTATGTAGTTCCGATGCTTCCCGTAGAGGCATACGCGGGATGTCTGCAGCAATGGAGCCGCGGAGTGCAGTTGCGCGACTGCGAGAAGGTTGTCTCACCCGTTCCGGGTGTTGATTTCGGGATACGCATTACCGGAGACAGCATGGAGCCTGAATTCAAGGATGGATCCATCCTGTTCATAAAACGCATCAACGAGAAAGCCTTCATACCGTGGGGACATCCGATGGTGATAGACACGGAAAACGGTGTCGTTGTGAAAGTGGTCTATCCCGCCGGAGAGAGAGACTGCGCCGTCCTCCCGGATTCGCAGATGGAATATATCGAGGCTCGCAGCTACAATCCTGCCTATCCCCCGTTTCTGATCCCCACCGAAAGCATATACGGACTCTACCGCGTAATCACCGGCATCCGGCAGTATTCCACCATCTGAAAAGCATCAGAACTTGATTTCAACGCCTCCCATGACTGTCATGCCGGGCATCGGACAGCCGTACATGATCTCGTAATGCTTGTTGAGGATATTATCGAGTTTCAGAAAGGGTTTTACATCGACTTTGGTACGGAATGTATATCCGGCTCTCAGATTGAGCAGGGAATAGCTCTGCTTGTGTCCGTCGGGAGCGCCGGTGTAAAGGCTCCATATCGTGTTGGATTCAAGCGTCAGCTCAAGGTTTCCGGGCGTATAGCTGACCTCGGCGTTGAGTTTGTTCTTCGGAGCTCCGAGAAGATTGTCGTTGGTAGTGTGAAGATAGCTGTAGTTTGCGCTTGCGCTCCACTCGTCGGAAATCTGATAGCCGGCATCCACCTCGAACCCTTTGTTTATGAACGTTCCGGTGTTGACATTGCGCGGTCTGCCGTCAACGCGGGCGGTCTGGATCATGTTTTTGCCATCGATAAAGAAGAACGACACCCCTATGTTAAAACGGTTGTCAAACAGCCATTGTCTGAACTCGACATCATAATTCCACATATATTCCGGCTTCAGATCCGCATTTGCCGGCGGGTATAGATAAAGTTCTCTCAGATTGGGAGCCCTGAAACCCTTGCCGAATGAGAATTTCAGCGACCCTCCGGCATATGGCTTGAGTATGAAGCCTGCCTGCGGAACCCATTCGTTGCCATATTGCGAGCCATGCTGCAGACGCACTCCGGCATTAAGAGAAAGAAGGTCATTCCATAATCCCTGCTGCATCATCACATAACCTGCGATTTCATTCTCGCTGCCCTTGAACTCGGAACTGCGCATGGATATGTCTTCCTTACCTGTATTCCACACATGACCTCCCCAATGCATGAAGTCGATTCCGGCGGAAAGATCATTCCCTTGCCAGAGATTGAGGGTCTGGTAAAGCGTGAAGCCCATGTTATAATCCGTGGAGTTGAATATATAGTCGGTAGGTGTGGCATCCGGGGCATAACCGTCGTCAACCCAGTTGCGCCCCCAGTTGATGAATGCCTGCACGCCTCCGGAAGCCTTTTCATAGTTGTCTTTGGCGTATATGGAGGCTGTGCCCCGGTTCACTTTGGTCCACATGCTCACAAGAGGAGCCTGCTCTGTGCCGGGATTGTTCGCTTTGGTCTGATTCATCTCCACGGTTGTCCCCACTTCCCATTCCTTGACAGGATTATACTGGAACTGCATGAACTCGTTCGCATTCCAGAACTCGCTGTTTTCGCGATAACCGTTTGACCGGTCAAGCGCTCCAGCCACTGTAACACCGAACTTACCTTTGCGGTAGCCTGTTGTCAGTCCGAATTTCTGGGTTGTGAACGACCCGAATTCAGCATGGGCGCGCCCTGTGAAACCATCCTGCAGGTGACGGCGGGTAATGATATTCACAGAACCGCCCATGGCATTGGAGCCATAGATTAACGATGACGGTCCCTTTACAATCTCAACGCGTTCCACTCCGTTGGTTACATAAGTGTCGGGCATGGCGTGTCCGAACACCCCTGCCCACTGCGGCTGTCCGTCAACAAGGAAAAGCACTTTGTTTCCCTGCCCCACACCGCGTATGTTTACGGTTCCTGCCGAACCGCCCGATGCTCCGTAACCCGCGAAACCGCGTTCGGTCACAAACAGACCGGGAACCTTATTGACAAGAATAGGCAACAAGGATGTTTCAGCCGATTTCTCGATTACCTCTTCGGTCACTATATTCGTGTTCAACGGGAGCAATGTCACATTTGTCTTGGCAGGCGCTGCGGCAACGACATCGGGCAATGTTACGGTATCTGCCGGAATCTCGGAATCAGAGAGTGTGGCTACCGATGCAAAAAGCAATAATGGTGTCAGCATAAGCATTGGGGTTAATACATTTTCCTCACTCTGAAACATCAGCATGAGGAGTCATTTAAGAATGATTCTAAGAAACTGTTTAAATTTAAACAGTTTCTAAATAACGTACAAATTTAGTTCTTTCTATTAACTATAATCATTCTGAATAAGAAAAGGTTTACATTATCTGAAAAATTGTTAGAGC
>CAMWMW010000300.1 GCA_947175455.1 uncultured Porphyromonadaceae bacterium
CTTGTGATAGTGATCTTCATAATCATTCCGGCAATCCGTCTTTTTGTTCCGGCATTCAGGGAACTTATGGAAGGTTCGATTCCACATCATGATTATGAGCAGGCGTTGCAGCTTGTTTCATCAAGAGCCGGAGTGTCGGAGGTCAGATTTCTAAAAACGCGTAAAAGCGGTCCGTTTCTGATTTTTGACGCAGTTGTGAAAGTCAATGGAAATCTTAATATTCAGGAAGGCTATAAAATATCTTGCGAGATTGAAGATGTGTTAAAGCATAAGTTCGGAAAGAACATTATGGTAAGCGTGGTGACTGAGCCATCCTGAATGAATCTGAGCTATAATCGTGTGTGATTTGCTTTATCGCAGAGTTTTGATATATGCAGTCTTGCTGATATATAAACTGATATATAAAATGACGGGAGCATGATTTTGCCATGCTCCCGTCATTTTATGTTTTGAGTGCGTCTCTTACGCGTCTTTTAAGACGGTATCAGAACTTGAAAGGGACAGATGAAATATAAACTTTTATGTCCTTGATTGCCGACGGTGCGTTGCTTTCCATACGGGGCAGGCATTGCAGTCCTGTGAGAGTATGCTCTTTACCAAGGTCAATTACAATAAAATGAGGGAATTTGTCTTTCTTTTTTGTACTCCAGTATGTGGATTCCTGTAAGTCGAATGTCTTGTCCGCAGATCTGTTCACACCCTCTACGTCTTCGCTGTCAGCGTACATGACAACCCAGGGCTCACGCGAGATTCTCTCGTTATTGTTGTCAAGAAGATACATTTCCGCAATAGCAGCACGATCCTTGCCATCGTGAGAGCTGACAGCCTCAAGGCATACGTATCTGCCCGTTGCAGGAGTCCCGAATGAAATCTCTTTCCATCCGTTTCCAGGTGTTAAAGAAGTTGAAACCACAGGTTTTGAGCCTTCAAGATCAAGTTCTTGTCCGGGTTCTCTGTGGGTGAGAGGTTTTTTGACCAGAAGTTTGTCGAGTTCAGGAGTCTTGGATCCGAAGCTGACAGCTTCCTTAGGACCCAAGATGTCAAACACAAGTACTTCATTCTCACCTTTTTTAAGCCAAGTCCCGGGCACATATAATGTCTGCTGCGGACCGATTTCCCAGATTCTGCCGATTCCGTGTCCGTTTACATATACAAGACCTTTGCCCCATTTCTCAAAATTAAGGAAAGTATCGGCAGGTTTGCTTATATTGAATGTGCCTGCATACACACCACGCGGGAGGCGACCTGTGGAATCAGGGCTGACAGATTCGATAGGCGCATAGCTGTAAGATTTGTAACTCTCATATTCATCCTCGATGTTATATACCTTCCAGTTTTTGAGCTCGCATGTAAAATGGTATCCGTTGCGGTCTTCAGTCACAGTAACATTGTCAGTGATTCCCTTGAAATCCTTTATGGCTCTTCCGAAATTGATTCGCCCCATCGCTTCAATGAATATGTCAAGTCTCGCTCCTCTTTTGCAGGGTGGGAGAGACAGCTGTTTCTCACCGTTTCTGCGGTCAAGAGTACCGATGTATTTGCCGTCTACGAAAATCTGGGCATAGTCGTGAGGATCATTTACAGTGAGAAAACCTCCGTTGGCAAGCTCCGGAAGTGTTGTCTGATAGATGATGCTTCCGAATCCCTGGTCATATTCCTCCATAGTGCGTATATTGACATCGCTTTTGGGTTCAGGAAGGTTTGAGAATATAGGCGCGACTTTAGAAAACGCAAAAGGTTTTATGTCGATGGTCTTGATAGGCGCCGGAACGGGGAACTGCTTTCCATCCGTGTATTTTTCCAGAGCTTTTCTCAATTCCCAGTATTTCGGGGTAGGTGCTCCCTGTTCGTTAATAGGTGCGTCATAATCATAAGATGTGACATCAGGCGCATAGCCCGGTGAGTTTGCTCCCGCCCAGTGTCCCCAGTTTGTTCCGCCATGAGTCATGTAAAGACTGAATGAAATGTTTTTAGAAAGCATTTCGTCAATACCGGCTATCATGTCCGCAGCCGGGCGCGTTTCATGATTCGCACCCCATTTGTCAAACCATCCGCTCCAGAATTCAGAACACATAAGCGGACTTTCCGGACGTAATTCTTTCAATCGGCGGAACTGGTCGTCTATATTGGCGCCGGTGCCGAAATTCATTGTCCATATCAGGTCGTCAAGTCCGTTTTTTTCAAAATTGGAAGACCAGTCACATTGGAAAAGCGTCACATTGTCACCGAAATTCTTGCGGAGCATGTCACGTATGTTGGAAACATACTTTTTATCTTCGCCATAGGATCCATATTCATTTTCGACCTGAACCATGATAATCGGACCGCCATCCGCAATGGTCAGATCCGCGACCTGCGCGGCTACCGCCTTCTGAAATTTGTCGACACGTTCGAGGAAATACGGATCGTTTTCGCGTAGCTTTATGTCTTTTTTCTTTAGCAGCCACCATGGGAGTCCACCCATTTCCCATTCCGCACACACATAAGGTCCGGGGCGAAGAATCACTTTCATGTCGTTTTTCTGACAGAGACGTATGAATTCTCTCAGATCGTTCTGTCCTGTAAAATCGAACTGGTTCTCTTTGGGTTCATGGGCGTTCCAAAAAGTGTAAAGGCATATTGTGTTCATGCCTAACGCTTTGCTCATCTTGATACGGTGTTCCCAATACTCCCGCGGAATCCTCGGATAATGAAGTTCCGCAGCTTTTACAACAAAAGGTTTGCCATTCAGAAGGAATGTCCCTTTGCCGGCTTCAAATTTGCCATGAGTGTCTTGCGATACATTCTCTGCCATCGCCGGCATACTGTCTGCCATCCCTATGGACGAGACAAACAACAGTGAATAAAGAAAAATTTTTTTCATGATAGAAAATATGATACCCCAAAAGTATAATAATGATTCTGTTTATCCGCTATCTCTAAGAGAGTGTTTAAATATAATTCTGCAGCGCTACTTATGCCATTTCCTGTATTTTGGCACATATTCTGATTGGAAGTCCGGCAATATGCGTGTGTAGAATCATGGTAAATGGAAATGTCATAGTGCATAGGGCATGCG
>CAMWMW010000301.1 GCA_947175455.1 uncultured Porphyromonadaceae bacterium
CTCTGATATAGAAGAACAGTGCCATCTTTTTACCGGGCAGAATATATTTCTCAATGAAATTCATATTACAAAATTAACGTAAAATTTAGAAATTCGGAAGTTTATGAGTAATTTTGCAATATGCAAAATGTATTTACGTCAATATTAGTCCTGATGTTCCTTGCGGCATGTGGTGCAAAAAAGGCAGATTCCGCCGATGGATCCGGCAATTATGCGGACTCCTCGGCTACGGTTGCCGAAGCACCCGACGCAGTGGCATTCGATGCCGACAGCGCATACGCATACCTCGGCAGGCAGGTGGAATTCGGACCGCGCGTCCCGAACACCGAGGCTCACGCCAAAGCCGGAGACTGGATGGCAGCCGAACTCCGGCGCCATGGAGCCGAGGTCATCGAACAGAAGATGGATCTCGAAGCATTCGACGGAACCATTCTTCATGCACGTAACATCTTCGGGCAATACAACCCCGGGGAGGATGACCGGACCCTGCTCCTGGCCCACTATGACTGCAGGCCCTGGGCTGATGAAGACCCGGATCCCGACAAACGGAAACAACCCGTAGACGGAGCCAACGACGGAGCCAGCGGAGTCGCCGTGCTGCTTGAGATCGCCCGGCAGATCTCCGCCGCCAATCCGAAAAAAGGGATAGACATACTTTTCGTAGATGCCGAAGACTGGGGCACTGAAGGAGACGATGATTCCTGGGCGATGGGCGCAAGATATTTCGTGCGTAATCCGATAAAGCCCGGATATCAGCCGGCACGTGTGATCGTAGCCGACATGGTCGGGGGCGCCGGCGCACTCTTCCCTGTAGAATATTTCTCGCAGCAGTCAGCACCGGACCTTGTCACCGAACTCTGGAACGCGGCAGCCGCCGCCGGATACGGCAGCATGTTCCCCCGCCAGATGGGGGGAGCTGTCACCGATGACCATGTGGAATTCATAAAACAGGGTATTCCGGCAGTCGACATCATCGAATATCATCCCCGCTCAGGGTTCAATCCCCACTGGCACACAACAAAAGACAATCTCGAAAATATCGATAAAAACACACTTCGCGCGGTAGGCACGACCCTTGCGCGGTATCTTGAACTGTAAAACCGGAAGTCATTTTTTACGTTCATTATTTTACCAGTTATTAAACAAAAAAACAGACATACATATGAATTTCATTGAAGAATTGACATGGCGCGGCATGATACACACCATGATGCCGGGCACAGAAGAACAACTGAACAAAGAGATGACCACCGCATATCTCGGCATTGACCCGACGGCAGACTCTCTGCACATCGGTCACCTCTGCGGAGTCATGATGCTTCGTCATTTCCAGCGTTGCGGACACAAGCCCCTTGCGCTCGTAGGCGGCGCCACCGGTATGATCGGCGACCCTTCGGGCAAATCAGCAGAGCGTAACCTTCTTGATGAAAAGACATTGCGCCATAATCAGGAGGCAATAAAGAAGCAACTCGCAAAATTCCTTGACTTCGATTCGGATGTTCCCAACCGCGCAGAGCTGGTCAACAACTATGACTGGACCAAAGATGTGACATTCCTTGATTTCGCACGCGAGATCGGCAAGCACATCACCGTCAACTACATGATGGCAAAAGACAGCGTGCAGAAGCGTCTCAACGGTGAGGCTCGCGATGGTCTCAGCTTCACTGAATTCACATATCAGCTTCTTCAGGGCTTCGACTTCCTTCACCTCTATCAGGAGAAAAACTGCAAGCTCCAGCTCGGCGGCTCCGACCAATGGGGCAACATCACTACAGGCTCGGAACTTATCCGCCGCAAAGCCGACGGCGAGGCGTTCGCTCTGACGTGTCCGCTTATCACCAAGGCAGACGGAGGCAAATTCGGCAAGACGGAGAGCGGAAACGTATGGCTCGACGCACGCTATACATCCCCCTACAAATTCTATCAGTTCTGGCTCAACGTTTCAGACGCCGATGCCGAAAAATATCTGAAGATATTCACATTCCTTTCCAAAGAAGAAATCGAGCAGCTTGTCCGCGAACATGAGGAGAATCCCGGCGCACGTCCCTTGCAGAAACGCCTTGCGAAGGAAGTCACCACAATGGTCCACAGCGAGAAAGACTACGAAGCCGCCGTCGAGGCTTCCCAGATTCTTTTCAGCAACAATGCCGGAGAGGCACTTAAGGCACTTGACGAGCAGACCCTTCTCGACATATTCGACGGTGTTCCCCGATTCGCGATCTCCAAGGCTGAGCTTGAGGAGGGAATCCCCGTGCTTGACCTCCTTGCTGTCAAGACACAGGTGTTCCCGTCAAAGGGAGAAGCCCGCAAGATGGTGCAGGGCGGCGGTGTAAGCCTCAACAAAGAGAAAATAACCGATCCTGCGGCGACTGTAGACGCATCGGCTCTTCTCGGGGGGAAATATCTCCATATCCAGAAAGGTAAGAAAAACCATTTCCTTTTGATCGCCGAATAATACGTTGTTCCGAATCACCGCTGACAATCAACACAACTACAAGCAATCATGGACAAAACTCCTCTTGTTTCCATTATAATACCGAATTTCAACCACTCCCGGTTTCTCAGGGAGCGGTTGGAGTCGGTATTTAACCAGACATTCGGGGATTTTGAAGTCATTCTCCTTGATGACGCCTCCACCGACAATTCCGTGGAAATTCTTGAAGAATATGCCAAAGACCCCCGTGTGTCGCATCTGGTTGTAAACAAAGAGAACAGCGGAAGTCCGTTCCGCCAATGGCAACGGGGAATCGAGCTGTCACGAGGCAAATACATCTGGATTGCCGAAAGCGATGACAGTTGCGACCCCGACTTTCTGCTGACCTGCGTTGCAATGATGAAGAACAATCCGAAGGCGGTAATCGCTTTCGGCGGCTCAATCACCATTGACGAAAACAGTTCAAAGATAGAGATTGACAACGACCGGTGGTATGACAAGCGGTTCAAAAGACGTCAGGGTGAATGCCGCGTATTCGACGGCATTCGGTACATCACCCACAATCTCATATGGATCAACTACATCTATAACGCCAGCGGCACTCTCTTCAGGCGCGACGCAT
>CAMWMW010000302.1 GCA_947175455.1 uncultured Porphyromonadaceae bacterium
ATCTATGGCCGTCCTACAATTCAGGGTGTGGAATTCAATATCGACGAGCAGGTCGTGGGTATCCCCGGCACTCCCGAGGGTGAGCGTAACGCCTTTACTGACAAGATTGTGTATGTGCGCGGTTACGAAGGACTCACACGTCTGCAGCTGCGCGGCGGTCAGAATTTCGAAAGCATCAACCATAATGTTACGGAAGCCAATCTTATAAATGATCCGACAATAAAGGAGAAACTTGAAGCCGACGGAATCACATGGGACGGTCCTACCTTCATCCAGGATGCCGCCACAGGCAAGCAGATGGCAGAGATGCGTATCACATTCAGAAAACGCTTCTTTGATAACCTTCCGCAAAAAGACACTGAATATCGTCTTGACATCATAGCCGTAGACAATCAGGCGGATTACAAGAACCAGACAAAGGTTCTGCGGATTGCCACATCGGAGGCTGCGGTCGAGATCAAGGCTCCGGTGGAGACAGCCCCGGCTCCGGATCCCGAAAACGAGCCTATGGCAGTGCTGTCTCGTTCCGCGACGCTCAAGGCGTTTGTCAAGACCGATGATGCTTCCGCCTATGGCATCAAATACCGCAGGCAGGGAGAAAGCGCGTGGACAAGCGTCGCGGCGTCAGGCACACGGGCTGCAGGAGATGCATATACAGTCACACTGACAGGCCTCGAACCTAACACCACATATGAGTATACCGCATATTCGGAGGGTTATGACAAGGAAGACATACAGACATTCACTACCGAGGGTGAGTTTGATATACCAAATGCAAGTTTTGAATCATGGTCTACATATTCCGCACAGACTCTGTTTGGTAAAAAGAACGTTACTCTGCCTTGGTCAGAAGGTGATAAGTTGGCTTCATTCTGGGGTTCCGGAAATGAAGGATCCGCTACTGCAAATATGACTCTCACCGATAAGTCTTCCGATATGTTTCATAGCGGCGTTTACTCGGTCAGACTCGAATCTAAGACAGCAGTGGGAATTCTTGCCGCCGGTAATGTTTTTATAGGTCATTATGTAGAAACAGATGGCACCAACGGGGTGCTTTCGCTGGGACGGGGATATGATATGTCGCATCCTGCATCTGTACGATTCTATGCGAATTACAGACCGGGTAATAACGTGTCAATAAAAAAAGGAGAAGAAGGGAATGTGAATCTGCCTGATGGAATTGATAACGCACAAGTTTATGTGGCTTTGACTACGGAACCCGTTGAAATCCGTACTAATGCGTCAAACAGAAAACTGTTCAGTCAAGAGGATCCTGTTGTTCTTGCCTACGGTCAGGTTACGTGGAATGGTAATTTTGGCTCAGACGGCACTCTTGAAAGGGTTGATATTCCGTTTGAATATAATGAAAGGGCGAAAACTCAACGTCCGAAATATCTGATTATCGTTGCTTCCGCATCAAAATTCGGAGATTATTTCTCCGGGAGTCCCGGCTCGGTAATGTATCTCGATGATTTCGAATTGATTTATGACAAATAGAATCAGTAAGTATTTGATTGCAGCGTCTTTGACTCTGTGCGCTTTTGGCGCGCAGAGTCAAACTGCGTTATCGGAATGCCCGGAAGAGCATGCCGACACGCTCCATATCACGCCGGCGATGGTGGAAGAGATGCAGCGCAATGCACCTTTGAAGGAGTTTGACATGGAGATGGAGAGCGTGAAGTTCGTGCCGAAAGGGCAGTGGGTCACCGGTGTCTCCATATCCTATTCGCAGTCCAACCAGAATAAGTATCAGTTTCTGATACTTGAGAATATCTCAGGCGACACTTATTCCTTCAAGGTCTCGCCGATGGTATGTTATATTTTTAAGGACGACATGGGCGCCGGTGGCAAATTCTCCTACAACAGAAGCCTGACGAAACTTGAGAGCGCCGACATTGTCCTTGACTCTGAGACCGATTACGGTGCGGAATGTCTGTATTCGTTGTCGCATAATTATATCGTGACAGGAATATTCCGCAATTATTTCTCTTTGGGACAGAGCAAACGTTTCGGCATTTTCAACGAGATTCAGCTGAAGCTTGGAGGGGGACAGTCGAAGATTACGAAAGGAACGGGAGAGGCGTTGACCGGTGCCTACGAGCGGAATTTCCAGTTCGGCATAGGTATCGCGCCGGGTCTTGCCGTGTTCCTGAGCAATTATTCGGCACTGGAGGTGAATGTCGGAGTGCTGGGTTTCAGCCTCACCGACACCAAGAATATCTCTGACCGGATTTATGTGGCGCGCCATAAAACGCGAATGGCGAATTTTAGAATCAATCTGTTTTCAATCACGTTCGGCGTGGCGTTTTATCTTTGACGGCTATGGAGAAGTTATATAGAACCGCGCTTTTGCTTTTTTTGCTGACGGCATTCTCCTTAGGAGTCCGCGGAGCGGAGGCAGAGCGCGACAGTGTCTCGAAGGGTAAGTATATATATGTGCCGGATTCGTTGCAGAATGATGTGTTGCGTTTGCTGATGGGCAACTCCAAGGTTGTCGATGATGAGTCGAAATTTGATTCCTCGGAAAAGGTGCTTTGGAAAGGCGATACCATTCCGATGAAACTGCGCACCCGTAATTTAGGCAGGTTCGACCGCGGGCTTTTCAATTATCTGTTTATTCCGCAGGGCAGATGGGGATTCGGAATGACTGCGTCTTACGGTGAGCTTTCAACCGACGATCTCGAGATTTTCGATCTTCTGAGCGATATAGACCTCGGCGCGCATGCATTCTCTATCAAACCGTATCTTGAATATACTGTCAGAAACAACCTTTCTGTAGGTCTTCGCTTCGGCTATTCTTCAGCCAAGGCGAATATCGGATCTTTCAAGGTGGATATCGATGAGGATATGAATTTCAATCTACACGATATAATGTATCGTAACGAGAGTTATTCCGCCGCGTTGCTTTTCCGTCAGTACATCGGTATATCGCGTCGCGGAAGGTTCGGTGTTTTCAATGAGGTTGAGCTTGCCTTCTCTTCCGGCAATTCTGATTTTCAGAGACCCTATGCGGGAGAGCTGAGAACGACTCATACTACTTATATGAAAGC
>CAMWMW010000303.1 GCA_947175455.1 uncultured Porphyromonadaceae bacterium
GTCTCGTCAGTGACAGCAGGATCGAAGGTGACGAAATATTTCCCGTCCTTTATCGAAGCGGAAGTCTCGGTTACATCAATGCCGTTGTCATAGATGCGGAATGCCTTGCCCGGATGCAGCTCCTGCTCATTGTTCAGCGCGACAGCCGAGTTGGGAAGAGCGAGTGCCACTGCCGACACGGCATCTGGATAAGGAATCGTGCTGAGCCGGACATTGTCGGGGTCTGCGTTCACAACGCGTTTCTGGTCGATGCTGATGCTGAAGATCTTTTCGGCTTCGACAAACTTATGCTTCTGCCATTCCGACTGGCGCACCGCAGCTGTGTTGTATGCCGCCAGAGAACCGTGGGGCACCTCGATCGTCACTTGCTGGCTCGGGAGAGACTGCATGTTTCCAAGCTCGCATGGAACCGCGCTGAGCATTGTCATTTTTGTGAGTTTCGAGCATGTTGAGAATGCTCCGATGTCAATTTTGGTAACAGCAGCAGGGATGGTGATCTCCTCAAGCATATAGTTGCCGTTGAATGCGTTTCTTGCGATGGATGTCAGGGAAGAGGGCAATATGATATTCTTAAGAGCGGATTTTGTCTGAACAGGCATAGGCCGGAATGCGCCGGTAGGAAGTGTTGTCATGACAACGCCGTTCTTGACCACTGTGAGGTCTGCAAGGTCGAGAGCCTCTATTTTTGCGATATTCACCTGGAAAGCGACGAATTCGGTCTGGCTGATCGTACCCACTACCTTGAGACGCTTCGGCGTGTTGGCGATCTTGGTCTCAAGTTCCCCCTCGTTCACGTGGACTACGGTGTATGACTGGGTGCCGACGGGATTTACCTGAACCGCAATCTCCAGATCTTCCATGACGGCAGGAACGGTCAGTTTTGCCGTTGCCATGTCAGCGACCTTGACAACTCCGTTTACAGAGAGTGTGACGCGGTCGTTGTCGGAAGTGGGGGTCACAGTGACTGTCAGCGGCATGCCGTGTGCTATCTGAGACACCGTGCCGGTGATTGTGGCACCCTCGATAGAGGAGGGCATGGTCACGCTGTGGTATCTCACCTCGTTGCCGAGAGCCTTCAGACGGTCGCAGACATCATCGGAAGCCGCCTCTACCGCATGCCAGGTCTTTTTATTGTAGGATGTGACTATTCGGATAAGGTTTCCTTCGCGTACGGATGCTTCTTTTACCTGACATGAGAATGTGCAGGGAAGGTTGCCGTAGTTGTTGCTGCTGTTGGTGATTACCGGTGAAATCAGTTCCTTTATCGCACCCTTGCTGTCGGTCAGGGCGGCGGCATAGAACATGGCGGCATCGTCAGCAGGGATTGCCAGAGCGTTTGCACGTATGGAGAACGTCTTGCCGGGAGTCACGTTTATGACCTCCGTGACAAGACCGGCACCCTGAGCCGCACCGGTAATTTTCCATGTTGAGGGAATCTCGGAGACAGCCTCGGGATAAATGAAATTGGCGTGAATGAGAGTGTTGGCATTGATGAGTGCGGTGTAGAAACCGGATTCATCCGCATATACTCTCGTGCTGTTGGCGTAAACCTCCATTGTCGCATCGCCGAAGGAGTCATCGGTTTCTACCTTGAAGCGGTAGGAAGAACCGGGAGTGACATCAGCAGCATCGATTTCAGGTGTTATCTTCACACCCTCGGTTTCCTGAAGCTCGACGGAGTATGAACCCGGCTGAACGGGATTCATCCCTATGATTTCCTTGAAATCCTGCCAGTATTCCTTGGCTTTGTATGCCGCCTCGCTGCCTACGGGCACAATCAGTTTTGTCTTGGGGCTTCCGTTGAACACGCACCAGTTGATCCATGCCGGGGAAGACCTGCGCACTGTAACCTCTCTCAGCGAAGAGCAGTTGAGGAAGATATTGTATTCCCAAGTGCTTACGGATGCGGGAATCTCGACGGCGGTCAGTTCCGTTCCGGTGAAGCATCCGCTCTTGAGGGTGGTGAGACCGGAAGGAAGTTTTATCTCGCGCAGCGATCCATACCAGTAGAATGCCTTCGCGGGAATCGCGTTTGCCGGGTTTCCTCCGTTGGCGAGGATGCGTGTCTGGGAAAGATCGAGGCGTTCGACTTTCATCCGTTCGCGTATGAAGGTGAAGTCATTGGCGTCGATAGTTCCGTAAAGCGTGAGATCCTTTATTGTTCCGGCATCCGCTTCATTGATCAGAGAGGAGAGGTTTCCGGCGGTTACCCAAAGGCTCCTTTTAGCGATGACATCGGCTGCATTCTGAACGGTAACTGTAATTGTCTGGTCGGAGTTTACGTTGCCCAGACGGTAATTGCCCGATGCATCGGGAGTTATGATAAAACCGTTTGCCCTGACTGTCACGAGTTTGTCGGCATCCGTGGAGGTGACGTTGAATTTAAAATCACGTCCTTTTATCACTCTGTTTTCAGTAGCAGATATCACCACGCCATCTGTTGCCGCCGGCATCTGCACGGAGAAATATGGAATCTGATAGCCTGTTGCCGCTGCTTCTCCGGCAACGATAAGTTCACCAGCCACAGGGAGCCAGGAGTCGGAGCCGTTGGCTTTTGTCACAAGTTTTATGCAGTCGCCCTCCGCGATATTGGCATTGGCGGGAATGTCGCAGCTGAAATCGACATACTGCCGTATCTGCAGGGAACCCAGTCCGAATCCCGACGGGTTGCTGACGAGAGTCTTCATTGTGCCCGCCCCGTCGAAAAGCGCGACAGCGAGAGAGCCGGAGAAGTCTTCGTTTGCAATGTTCTTGAGTGCGCCGGCGCGTACTGTGAAAGCCGTTCCGGGAGTCATGTCAGCGACATCTGCGGTCAGACCGATCTGTCCACCGTCGCTTGTGATGTGTATCGGAGACCATGTCCCGGCGGACTCGGCGGGTCTTATGTTGTAGACTATGGTTGTCTGGTCGTTGAAATGGTAGTCGCGGCTTGCACTCGGGTTGAGGGCGTCAGAAGCGAAGAACGCGTTGGCGAGACCGCCCCATCCCCAGTTGATATGGAAGTAAGGCTGGGAACCGCGCATCTC
>CAMWMW010000304.1 GCA_947175455.1 uncultured Porphyromonadaceae bacterium
CAACAATAGAACAACAACAAAATGAAATCTAACGAAACTTTCAAAAATCGTCTCATAGGTCTTCAGGGAAACCTTCTGAGTTTTGCATATCAGCTTACTGCCAATCGCGAGCAAGCGGAAGACCTCCTTCAGGATACAACTCTCAAAGCTCTTGACAACGAAGAGAAATATGTTGACAATGTCAATTTCAAGGGTTGGATCTTCACAATAATGCGCAACATCTTCATTAACAATTATCGTCAGACTGTAAGAAAAGCTACGGTAATTGACCAGACTGAAGATTTGTATCATCTTAACATATCACAAGATTCCGGGCTTGATACTCCGGAAGGTTCATATGCCGTCAAGGAGATAGCATCGGCACTCAACAGCTTTTCCGATGAATATCGCATACCATTCAACATGTTTGTGGCGGGATATAAATATAACGAGATTGCGGAGAAGATGAATCTTCCTTTGGGCACTGTAAAAAGCAGAATATTCTTTGCCAGGAAACGTCTTCGCGAACAATTAAAGGATTATGGAGACTGAATATCACCTGTTGCCTGATACTCATGGCATACTGGTTATAGTTCTCCTTCAGATTCTTCCTGAAAAGAATTGTTAAGTTTTATTTGTTGATATCCGAGATGCCGCAAGGCATCTCTTTTTTTTGCAAGAATATTTTTGTTATTTGGATATTTATAATAAATTTGCATTATAATATACAATTAAATTATAAATATACATAAAATATTTAACAATGCAAAAGAAATATCTCCTTTCTGAGGATGAAATGCCGAGACAATGGTACAACATTCAGGCAGAAATGCCAACCAGACCGTTGCCTCCGTTAAATCCTGCTACGAAAGAACCGCTCTCGGCAGAAGATCTGTATCCTGTCTTTGCTGAAGAATTATGCCGACAGGAACTCAATTACAAGGATGCCTGGATTGATATTCCGCCGAAAGTGCTTGAATTGTATAAATACTATCGTTGCACGCCTCTCGTGCGGGCTTATGCTTTGGAGAAGGCATTGGGAACACCCGCACACATATATTTCAAGAATGAAAGTGTAAGCCCCATGGGGTCTCACAAACTTAACTCCGCTATACCGCAGGCGTATTATTGTAAAGAAGAAGGTGTCACAAATGTAACGACCGAGACAGGAGCGGGGCAATGGGGAGCCTCTTTGTCATATGCTGCAAGAATGTTCGGACTTGAAGCTGCTGTTTATCAGGTGAAGATAAGTTATGAACAAAAGCCGTATAGAAAAAGCATAATGCAGACATTCGGCGCACAGGTCACTCCTTCCCCATCCATGTCGACGCGAGCCGGCAAAGATATACTCACCAAGATCCCGAATCATCAGGGCTCTTTGGGAACGGCAATCTCGGAGGCTGTAGAGCTCGCGCGCACCACACCTAACTGCAAATACACACTTGGCTCTGTTTTAAGCCACGTTACTCTGCATCAGACAATCATCGGTCTGGAGGCAGAGAAACAGATGGAGCTTGCCGGTGAATATCCCGACATTGTTATCGCATGTTTCGGAGGAGGATCAAACTTCGGTGGGATATCGTTTCCCTTTATGCGGCATAATTTCTGCGGTGATAAAAAAACAAGGTTCATCGCGGCGGAACCGTCATCATGCCCAAAGCTGACGAGAGGCAGCTTCCGATATGATTTCGGAGATGAGGCAGGCTATACTCCCCTGCTCCCTATGTTCACGCTCGGTCATAAATTTCGTCCGGCAAACATTCATGCCGGAGGGTTACGTTACCATGGAGCGGGCGTGATAGTGTCACAGCTGCTTAAAGACGGTTTTATGGAAGCTGTGGATATTACTCAATTGGAATCTTTTGACGCGGGTATCCTGTTCGCACAGACGGAAGGCATCATCCCGGCTCCCGAATCATGCCATGCGATTGCCGCCACAATAAGGGAAGCAAAAAAATGCATTGAGACCGGAGAGGAAAAGGTTATTCTGTTCAACCTGTCGGGACATGGTCTGATCGACATGGGTTCATATGACAAATACTTTTCAGGTGATTTGCGCAATTATGAGCTGTCTGACGATGAAATAGTTGAAAATCTTCAGGATTCTATTGATGTGGATTCACTTCATTCAGATCCACAAGATTGTTGATCAATGCAAAAATAGTGAGTCCAGCCGCAGAATGGATTCCAAGTTTTGACGATATGTTTCTGCGGTGTGTCGCTACTGTGTGTACAGAGATGCACAGCTCCTCGGCGATCTCTTTATTGGATTTCCCTTTGGCGACACACCGTATTATATCTTTTTCCCTGTCTCCAAGCGCATATTCAGGAGTTACAGTCTCTTTGCCGGTGTCATCCCTCTTTTCAGTTTCGTTTCTGCGCAGTCTCAGATTGCGTTCAAGACGCTCGACAGCAGGTACAAAAAGACTTTTTTCCACTTCAAAGTGCGACATCATGTCTTTTTCGCAAGTAATGATATCATAAAGGG
The DNA here is from genome assembly GCA_947175455.1 of uncultured Porphyromonadaceae bacterium. Classification (GTDB taxonomy): domain Bacteria; phylum Bacteroidota; class Bacteroidia; order Bacteroidales; family Muribaculaceae; genus Lepagella. The sequence continues at coordinate 2,468 of CAMWMW010000304.1, forward strand.
CGGCACTGAGGCGGGTGTTTTCTTTCTGTTTGTAATGATATATGAAAATATCTTTAAGCTCATTCAGCTTTGTTACAGTATGACTGTGATTTCCTGAGAAGTCATCAATACAGAATTTTTCATCAACGTCACCTTTGAGGAGATTCTCGACATACTTGAATATCACATCATTCTCATAATCCATATGTCGTTTTACCTCGACAACATAGTCATCGAAAAATTTAATCAGCAACAAAGACACATCATTGCTGTCCGAATAGTTTATTGCCTCAAACAGACGCTGGCGTATCTTGGGAAGCGTGACATCAAGAAATGCAGAATGCGTTCTTCTCAGATAACCCATGATTGACCTCAGTGACAATGTGTCGACAGAATACCGGTATCCGCTGAGAAGGTTGCATACGGCAAGAAATGTATCTGTATCAACGTTGTTCTCCTTGCAGATTTCAGACACAGGGTTGTCTCCAAATCCGAAAGCTATGTCAAATCGGCTTATAGCCATGAGGATAAGATTGTTGTCGCGGATAAGCTCCCTCATATTGTTTGACGGAAG
>CAMWMW010000305.1 GCA_947175455.1 uncultured Porphyromonadaceae bacterium
GTAGCACTGCAGGTCTCCATATCCGAGGTCATCGGCATAGATTATCAAGACATTTGGTCTTGAAGGGTCGGTTGTGCGTTTTTCTTTCTTCGGAGCTTCCGAAGCACTGGCAGAGGCAATCATGCCAAGAGACATGACCGCGAGTGCGCTTTTCATCGTTTTCATTTGTCAGGTTATTTGGTTAGTGTTATTCTTATGTCTTATTTCAGAAGATGCCGCAAAGGAGCTATGTTAAGGTTGGCGGTGTTGTTTGTATAAAGATTATACAGATTCTGGTAGCCGAGGCTGACAGCCTTGTCTATCATCTCTTTGCCGGTTGCGAGGTCACCGGTCTGCGCATAATACACAGCTGCGAGATAATAATCGTCTTTGGTTTTGTTTTCCTTTTCGCGTATCGCGCGTTTCATTGTTTCATCGGCATCGAGTTTTTTACCTGCGAGACATTGGGCAAGAGCTTTATATGTAACATCGCGGAATGTCTCGGGGTCCAAAGTATTGCCGATTCTTCCGTATTCAATGATAGCCTCTTTTGCATTGTCCGGCGTATTGAAATTGACATATGCGCGTATCATTCTGGCATAAAGGTTTGCCGGGTCTGTCATCGCGGCTTCGTTGAGGCTCTGGATGGCAGCTTTTGTGTCTTTAAGAGCTATGTTCGCCAATGCGGATTGCACGAGAGCTTCTGTGGAGTTGGTATCTATGCGCAACGCCTTTGTTGCAGCGAGCAGCGCTGCCGAAGGATTTTTTGCGGCAAGCTCTGTCTCGGCTTTTACAAGTAAGGTAGAGACACTGTTTTCCTTAAGCACGGCAAGATCCGCGTTTGTGGTAGCCTCTGAAATTTTGTCAAGTGCCATGCAGCAGCGTGCCATATTGGCATAAACAGATGCTATTTGTCCTTCGCGTGACTGCAGAAGGCGGGTAAATCCGTCATATGCCTGACGATAGTTGCCGCTGTTGAATGCGATGCTTGCCTGAAGGAAATACAGGGCATCTGTGTTTGAAGTGCGGGAAATGGCGTATTGAATTGCAGCTTCCACAGCGGGATAGTTCTTATCTGCCAGACGTATGAGAGATTCCAGCGGGCGGCTTGATTTGTTGTCGGCGAGACTGAACGCACTCAGATAGTTGGCGGCTGCGTTCTCATCTTCGTGCATGTCTTCATAAAGTTCTCCTATGCGGCAGTAGGTGAGGTAGTTGCTTGGATCGGCGTTCTCGGCTTGTTTTATAAGCTCTTTCGCATCTTCTTTTTTATCCATCATTATGTCTGCCCTTGCCATGCCGAAGAAAGCCTCCTGACTGCGGCTCTTAAGACGTTGCATTGCTGCAAAAGACTGGTAGGCGTCTTCCGGACGATTCAGATACAGTGCCACATTACCCTTTTTGTAGAGCAGCGCATAATCTTTGGGAGACAGTGCAAGTGCATTGTTAACCGCAGTGAGTGCCTTGTCATATTCTTTTGTCTGGATATATATGTCAGTCAGCATTGAATACTCATCAATGCGCAACTCTTTCTCCTTTTCAGGGGTATAGTCAAGTGCCTTGATGATATCAACCAGTGCCTCGTCATACATTGAGAGGTTGTAATATTGTGTGGCACGCTGATAAAGAGTAGTATAGTCTTTCGGGTTCTCATTGAGAATTTCCTGATAACCGCGAAGCACGGCTTTGGTAATCGGGCTTATCTGCTGAGCAAAGGCACCGGAGCAGGCAAGAAGAGTAACTGCTAAAAAATATGCTTTTATTTTCATTTAGTTAGAGATATTATAAGTTTATTTCGTTAATGGCACTCCGGAGAGTGGTAAGATTCTTGAGAAGGCAAGCAGCCTCCGAGAGGGGGAGCATATTTGCTCCGTCGCTTTTGGCTATTGCCGGATTCCGGTGTGTCTCCATGAATATGCCGTCGGCTCCTGCAGCCAGTCCGGATTTTGCAATAGTCGAAATGAGTCCCGGAAGTCCGCCGCTTACGCCGTCAGCACCATTAGGCTGCTGTAGCGAATGAGTGATATCCATTATAACCGGACATTCACACTCATCTTTCATTATCGGAATGCCTCGCATGTCAACGACAAGGTCTCCGTATCCGAAGAAAGAGCCGCGTTCGGTCACAGCGAGCTTGTCGTTGCCTGATTCCCTGACTTTCCGGCAGGCGAATTTCATTGAGGCAGGCGACAGGAACTGTCCTTTTTTTATGTTTATCATTTTTCCCGTTTTTGCAGCGGCAACCAGCAGGTCGGTCTGACGGCACAGAAATGCCGGAATCTGAAGGATGTCGACATATTCAGCCGCCATTTCCGCTTCATCGGCTGTATGAATGTCTGTTACGACCGGAATATGGAAAGTCTCCCTTACCTTTCTTAATATTTTGAGAGCTTTTTCATCACCTATTCCTGTGAATGAATCAAGTCTGCTTCTGTTGGCTTTTCTGTAACTCCCTTTGAAAACATAGGGAATGTCCAATCCGGATGTGATCTCAAGCAGTTCAGAGGCGATGTCGAGTGCCATTTCCTCACCTTCAATCACGCAGGGACCGGCAAGGAGAAAGAAATTGCCGGAAGCACTTGAATTTATATATTCGATGATATTGTCAGTCATTTTTTCAAATCATTAATTATGTGTATTGCAGAGACTGCGTAAAGGGCGGCTGTCTCGGTGCGGAGCCGTGTGTCACCGAATGTGGCTGGTACAAAACCGGCTTTTACCGACATGCCGACCTCTTCAGGCGTGAAATCGCCTTCCGGACCTATGAGAATTGTCACGTCCTTGCCGGAGGTGTATACATCCACAAGCTCTTTTCTTGGAAATTCCGATGAACAGTATCCCATGATTCTGATTTCTTCTTCATTTCCGCAGTCTAATCCTTTTATGAATTTTTTGAAATCAATCATTCCTGCAAAGTCGGGAATACGGGATTTCATACTTTGTTTCATGGCAGAAACAAGTATTTTGTGCAACCGTTCGGTTTTTACATCTTTCCTTTCGCTTCTCGTGCATTTCAGGAAAACGATGTTGTCTATACC
>CAMWMW010000306.1 GCA_947175455.1 uncultured Porphyromonadaceae bacterium
CCTATCTGGGAACGTTGCCACGGAGAGGGAAGAAGACGCATATATCTTTCATCCCTCTTCATGCTCGCGGGTATGCGATGGAAACTATGTGACGGCATTGCCGATATGCTGTCAATATCGCGCCATGGTCCTGACGCTGTCGGTCCGGTCTGTGTACGGATGCCTATGACCGAGCTCATGCGTCCCGTGTGGTGTAGCCAGAACGGCATCTTGCGTTTCATGGTCAGTCTTTCCCTGTGGGCGACATCGGGAACAAACTCATGTACTTTTCCGTCACTTTTCATCATGAATGGATTGCCGCATGTCCGGTATTCCTTCCCCTCGCGAGTGATCGGGAAATATATCAGGTTCGGTTCGATATCCCGGAATACGGCTTTTTCTCTCCCGTTTTTTTCCGCGACGTCTATCGGTCTGTAGCCACCGGGGGTAAACAGTCCGAGAAATACTGTACCCGATTCCTTGTCGGTATTTATTGTCGTTTTGTTATGACCGAAATATTCCGCTGTGACATCTCTCATTCTCGGACTCAATAATTCGGCAGGGACATCAGGAATGGCAGAGAGTCTCTTTATCCTGTCGGTGTTTATTTCCCAAGCTCTTCTGTAGATCTTCCCTTTCCGTCTCCCGTCATTGTGAACGGAGTCTCGGGTAGGCGGGAAACGGTCGTTGTCGAACATACGGAATGTGTTGTCTTCGGTATCCGACACCACACACCATTGGTGAGGGGTGCCGTTGTCGGGAGATACAAGTATCTCGTCAATAGTCACGGGAATACCGAATGCTCTCATGGCATATACCGTGCGGTCGCAGTCTTCGCGGCAGAACCCGACGGGAGCGGTAATAAGTCCGGTGGCGGGTCTGTGGGGCGTTTTTAGCTTGTTGTTGTAATGAATCTCGCCCAGTGCCTTGGAAACAACTGCTGCTGCGGCAACAGCATCGGTCGCGGAATCGATTTTGTCAGACAGCGAATCATATGCCGCCCGATATGCCTTTCGCCACTCTGTCAGCGGCTCGTCTCCGATGCGGTAAGGCAGCAGCAGTTCGCAGAAATCTGACAATGAAAGATCTCTGTTCCAGCTGCGTGTCTCTTTCTGTTCCCATGCGTCATCGAGGTTCCGGATGAGATAATCGGCATTCATGGTTTGTAAGTCAGCGGTCTTTTGACGAGGCATATCCGCGTATCGATTTCCTGCTGCAAGCTGCAGGGAATCGAACTGCCAGCTGCCGTTGCGCTGCGGAAGCTGATGATACAGATTTTCAATGGAATCGAGACCGGTGCCGCAGACTCCATATTGCCCTGTCATGCCTCTCACAAGATATGCCGCAGCCTCGCCTCTCTCCCCGTCATACCTGTCAAGAAAACGGCTTATCTCCCCTGCATTCTCTCCAGCTTCCGACAACGCGCGCTCCAGAAGCGTCGTGTCGGAGACAGAACAACCCGAGAGAAGAGTTATTAAATTAAATATGTAGATTAAATTGGTTTTTCTCACTCCTTACAAAATATTTACAAATGATTTTATTCATAGCCTACTATGAATATCTGGAATTTTGTATACCATGGCATCTTCTTCATCCGAACGAGGATTAACTGCTATAATTAGTTGTCGTCTGGCATCTATGGCGATTCTCATTGCTGATTCAATTTTAAAATCCGCAATGGGTAATCCAGCATAATCCAAAACAAAAATATGACATTTCTCATCCCTGTCAGGATCTCCATATAACAACCATATGTAGTCAGGAGTCAAATCGATATCCAGAAAACATTCCATAGCTTCACCATTATCCTTATCTGGTTTTATATATTCTGTATATGTATACGCACCGTTGATTTTACCATCGCTGTCATGAAGTATGACAGTTGGAAAACATCCATATATTTCCGCACAGATTCCATTCTGCTCGCAATATGCCATAGATCTGAATGATATTACATCATATGCAGGATTATCAGTGTCTTTGAAATCATAACCCAAAGGCCATTCTTCGACATCTTTGGTTTTAGGATCGTATAAAATCATACCATACTGATTGTCACCTCGTATCGCGATATATTTGCCATCTGTGTTTTTTACAACGCTTAACGGCAAATATTGATTAAAAGTCTTACTAAAAGAAATCTCCTCTTTTAATCTATATTCATTACTTGGATCAATCGAATACAAGCAAATCTTATAGGGATCATATATAGACAAAGAACCGGCGGAATCAAGAGCTTGCCCAAATATTCCGCTGACTCCAGCAAATTCATCCGGACCTTCTCCTTTATATGCCAGAGGTTTAACATTTGAGAATGCAGAATCAGTCATCAATAGGTAATAATCTGTTTTATAAGTATAAAACAGATAGCCGTCACCGGCTATCTCTACGGACCCCACGGTATAATGGTCTGAATCAGGAAATTCTACCTTTTTTCCAACCAATGACATTTGTATTGGAAAATCTGAAAAACGAGTGTCCCTGACATCATTTTTATTATTACAAGATATTATACTCATTATGAGTATAATATCTATAATCAGTATCATCGGCGTGTGCATCGCGATTCTTTTTTTATGCCTTCCCAATTTACGATTCTCTTACATTCTGAACAGTCCGTATAGGATCTTCCGTAATTTTCTTTAGCATTACTGTGGCATTGTTTGTTACCGTCACCTCTCCTTCTGCCTCATAATCGCATTCGACTGTGAGACACTCGTCCATCAGAAAGCATGTGAGAGGTACACGTGCAGGTACACGCAGTCCTTTTTGAGGGTTCTTGGTTGGTATCGGATCAATTTGAATGGGAGTTTTGTCCCCAAGATTTGAAATTGTACCATTGTCTGCAAAAACAGCAAAAGAAACAATGATAATCAAGGTCAATACTGTAAATAATCTGTTCATGATATTATGATTTATGAGGCATCAAAATTAGCATAAAAACTTAAAACTTTCAATTCACGTTACGGATTTTAATCTTTCAATTGTAAAATTATTAAAATATAATCATATGAATATCAATTATATAC
>CAMWMW010000307.1 GCA_947175455.1 uncultured Porphyromonadaceae bacterium
GGTCATGTAGGCATGAACTCCGAAAAATACAACATAAGTGTTGAAGTCGAGGGTCTTGATGTGAGCGGGTTCATGCCATCGCTCGGGATCGGCAGTGTGACGGCGGAAGTGCAGGCTGAAGGCGCAGGCTTCAATCCTTTGAGCGGACGCGCGGTCACGGATGCCAGAGTCCGGATCAATTCAATGGAATACAACAAACGGGAATACAGGAACATACGAGCCGATGTGGTTCTGCATCCGGACAATAATTTCGATATATATGCGGTCTCTGCCAACGACGGTCTGAATCTTGAACTCGAAGGCAACGGTTCGATCCATCCTGACGATTATGTGTTCGACATCACCGCCCGCATCCGTGATCTTGACCTTCGGACACTCGGCATGTCACCCGAGATGAACAATGGAAAAGGAACGATATATATCAGCGGCACCGCCAGTCCTGACCGCTGGCTTTATTCCGCAGATATGAAACTCGTGGATTTCGACTGGAATCTGCCGAATCAATATATCCATATGCCCGGAGGTCTCACGGCACATGTCGAGGCGACGGAAAACGCGACATCCGCTGATGTCGATTCCTATATGACATCGCTGGCTTTCAGGAGTCCCGCAGGGCTGAAGATGCTTGTGGAAGCCATGACCAAGGCATCGGACGAGATAATGTCACAGGTCAAGACCCGTGACCTGCGCATGGATGCGCTCAGCGCGGCTCTTCCTCCGTTCACCCTTTCCTTCAATGCCTCGGGGCGCGGACTTCTCAACCAGTTCATGGTTCCTGCCGGCATGAGCCTTGACACAGTTTACGGCTCGTTGCAGAAAGACTCGCTTTTTCACGGAGATCTGGGGCTGAGACATCTGACTTCAGGTTCCATAGAGATAGATACCATCGGACTCGTGCTTTCAGAACGGCGCAGTCTGCTCGACTACAGGATACACATGGGTAACCGCCCCGGCACCATGGATGAGTTCGCGCAAGTGAACCTCAACGGTTATTTAGGCTCAAACCGTCTTGGAGCGTTTCTTACTCAGCGCAATCTTCAAGGCAAGACGGGTTACAGGATCGGTCTTACGGCAGCGTTGCAGGATTCCGTGGTTTCGGTTCACTTCACGCCGTTGAAGTCCACAATCGCATATCTGCCCTGGACACTTAACGACGACAACTTCATCGACTATAACATCCACAATATGAAGGTGGAGGCGAATCTGCAGGCAAACAGTGACGAAAGCAGCATTCTTCTTCAGACACAGCCCGTGTCTTCAGGACTTGACGAACTTCATATGAAACTTGATAATATCAAGATCGAAGACTTCCTGAGCATGTCGCTGCTCGCTCCGCCGGTGTCCGGCTCGGTCAATTCCGATCTTCATGTGCTCTATGACGGCTCAACGCTTTCCGGCAAGGGCACTCTCGGCATCCGCAAGCTGACCTATGCGAAAAATGATCTCGGAGACTTCGACCTGAATCTGGATGCCGGAATGGCGCACGACGGCAGTACGGATGTGAACGCCGCCATGCTGATAAACGGCGAGCCGGCAATTGCGGCATATGCCAATGTCCGCAAAGACTCGACCGGGGGGATGGCTCCTGACAGCATAGGAGTGCGCCTGACGGAATTTCCGTTGAAACTCGCCAATCCCTTCCTTGACAACATGGCGACCCTTTCGGGAAATCTCAACGGAGAGATGAGGATGGACGGAACTTTCTCTAAACCGATATTCAACGGAAACATCGCATTTGCGGATGCTTCTGTCTACATTCCCATGGCTGGGTGCAAACTGAGTTTCGACACAGTTCCGGTGACAGTGCGGAACAGTGTCATAGATTTCGACAAATTCGATATCTACGGTGCAAATGACAACCCCTTGACAATCGACGGCTCGGTAAACGCCGAATCGTTCGGCAACATACTTCTTGATCTCGGGGTTTCTGCCGGCAATTGCCAGCTTGTGAAAAGCGACAGCCGTTCCAAAGCGGACCTTTTCGGCAAATTGTTCATAAATCTCGACGGTACCGTCAAAGGTTCAACAAACCTTATGGATATAAAAGCCAACCTGAATATTCTCGGAACATCCGATGTGACATATCGTCTGAACACCGTGCAATCGGGTCTGTCGGGGGGTACGACCGATGACGTTGTCAAATTCGTGAATTTCAATGACACCACTCAGGTTGCCGGCGCGGATTCCGTAGCTCCGACATCGACGATGCGAATCAGAGCGGGACTGACGATATCTCCCGGAACGCAGGCGACGGTGCTGCTTTCAACCAGTGGCAGAGACCGTGTGCAGCTGCAGCCCTCCGGCACTCTCAACTATTTCCAGAACTACATGGGCGACATGCGTCTCAACGGAGTCCTGACGCTGGGCAACGGTTTTGCGCGCTACAGCCTTCCGCTGGTGGGAGAGAAGACATTCACATTCGAGCCATCGAGCCATGTGACATGGGGAGGAGACATCATGAATCCGAAGCTTGACATAGTGGCTACAGACAATATCAAGACTAATGTGACGGAGGGATCGGGCAGCAGACTGGTCAATTTCCTTGTGACACTGATGGCGGGAGGAAGTCTCAATGCTCCGAAAATAAGTTTTGACATGTCTACCGAGGATGACGCGAGCATCAAGAACGAACTGCAGTCGATGAGCGCGGACCAAAGGCAGACCACGGCAATGAATCTCGTCCTTACCGGTCATTATACGGGATCGGGCACCAAGATGGGCACTCCCGGTTTCAGCACAGGGATGCTGTACGGTTATCTGGCGTCCACCATCAACAACTGGGCGGCGCAGAATATTCGCGGCGTAGACCTCTCTTTCGGCGTAGACCAGTACGACAGAACGCAGGACGGTTCCAACAGCACGCAGATGAGCTACAGCTATCAGGTGTCGAAATCCCTTTTCAACAACAGGTTCAAGATCCAGGTCGGAGGCAATTATTCCACAGACGCCTCCGCCGACGAGAATCTGAGCCAGAACCTTATAAGCGACATTTCAGCCGAATACATAC
>CAMWMW010000308.1 GCA_947175455.1 uncultured Porphyromonadaceae bacterium
AATTTAAACAGTTTCTAAGAAAAACCTCCGGAGATACTCGTAAAACTATTTATAAAATTATTTACAACGATTTCATCAGAAGTTTGGGGTGATATGTTGGCAAAATTGAAAATAAAGTTGTAACTTTGCAGTCTAATTTTTCAATTAGCAATGAGACAACAATCCCATTCCATACTGCGAAAGCCGCGCCGGAAGCGCAAGGCGTTTCGTGCGGTCATGAATGGGGAGGCGTGCGGATACGCGTGCAGAATTGTGAACAGATAAACAGGAGGCGTCAGGCAGTGTGTCTGACGCTTCCTGCTTTTTATTTAACGGCAGTTTAGCGGAATAGCAATTTTAACTAACCAACATCCAGGTAAGAAGAGATATGAAAGTAGGAGTTGTGATGGGTTCCACAAGCGACTGGAACGTTATGTCGGGAGCCACGGCAATTTTGGATTCCTTCGGAATCGAGTATGAAAAGAGAGTGCTGAGTGCTCACCGTACTCCGGCGCAGCTTGAGGAATGGGCTTCGGGTGCCCGTGAGCGCGGTCTTTGCGCGATAATCGCTGGCGCGGGCGGCGCGGCGCATCTCGCAGGTGTTGTGGCGGCGTTCACTACGCTGCCGGTGATAGGTGTTCCTGTGAAATCACGCAGTCTTGAAGGGATGGATTCCCTCCTGTCCATGGTGCAGATGCCTCCGGGTATTCCTGTGGCGACGGTAGGAATCGACGGTGCCAGGAACGCCGCTTTGCTCGCAATAGAGATTATGGCGGTCACAGACCCCGGAATGAAACTCAGACTCGATGAATTCCGTGCGGAGCAGGCACGCAAGGTTCTTGAATCTGAAATCTAATTTTTAATACACAATGCATATTGCATAATCGATATGACAGCTTTAAAATCAAGAATATTTGTAGAGAAACGTCCGGAGTTCCGCACGGAGGCTGAAAGTCTGCGTCGCGAACTGAACTCCAATCTCGGTCTCGACATCAGGAGTCTGCGACTCCTTTGCGTGTATGATCTGTTCGGTTTCACTCCTGAACTTATCGAACGCAGTTCCTACAGGGTTTTCGGCGAACCTGCCACCGACACTGTCTCTGACACGGTGGAGACCGGCGGAATGCCGTATCTTGCCGTCGAGTGTCTTCCCGGACAGTTCGACCAGCGTGCCCATTCAGCCGAGGAGTGCGTCAGACTAATAGAGCCGTCGGCGGAAATAGAGATCAGCAGCAGCCGTCTGATGATTTTCGATGAGTCGGTAGGAGAGGAGGAGATGAAACGCATCTCCAGATACTGCATCAATGCCGTGGAGGCGCGCCGAAAAGACCTTGACCGTCTGGAGAAGCCGGAACGCGCAGCCGCCAGACCGGTGCCTGTACTCGACGGTTTCCGTGAGATTACAGCCGATGCGGCGGCAGCCTACTGCAAGGAGAAGGGGCTTGCCATGAACGGTGACGACCTGATGGAAGTAGTGTCTTATTTCACAGCCGAAGGCCGCGACCCCAATGAGACGGAACTCCGTATTCTCGACACATACTGGAGCGACCACTGCCGCCACACCACGTTCACGACTGAACTTACGGACATAGCCATCGATGAGTCTGCGATTTCCGCCACACTCCGCGACGCTCTTGACGAATGGAAGAAAATCCGCTGTCAGCTCGGACGCGACGGCAAGAGTCTTTGCCTTATGGATCTTGCCACGATCGGTGCCCGCTATCTCCGCAAGGAAGGTCTTCTTGAAGACCTCGAACAGAGCGAGGAAAACAACGCATGTTCAATTTATGTGGATATAGACGTCGACGGCAAAGAGGAACGCTGGCTGCTTCAGTTCAAGAACGAAACCCATAATCATCCTACTGAAATAGAGCCGTTCGGAGGCGCCTCCACTTGTCTCGGCGGCGCGATCCGTGACCCGTTGAGCGGGCGCAGCTATGTCTATCAGGCAATGCGTGTGACCGGTGCCGGAGACATCTACAAGCCGGTGTCAGAGACGATGGAGGGGAAACTTCCCCAGCGTGTCATCTCGCTGAAAGCGGCAGCCGGATACTCGTCATACGGAAACCAGATCGGACTCGCCACAACGCATGTGCGCGAGATTTATCACCCGGGGTATGTCGCCAAGCGTCTTGAGGTCGGTGCCGTTGCCGGAGCTGTAAAGGCTTCCGATGTGCGCCGCGAGCGTCCTCAGCCGGGCGATGTGATCCTCATGTTCGGAGGTCGTACCGGGCGCGACGGAATCGGAGGAGCGACAGGATCATCGAAAGAACACAACGAGTCTTCGCTTGAGGAATGCGGCAGCGAGGTGCAGAAGGGAAACGCTCCCGAAGAACGCAAGATATCGCGTCTTTTCCGCCGTCCGGAGGTGACCCGTCTCATAAAGAAATCAAACGACTTCGGCGCGGGAGGTGTCAGCGTGGCTATCGGAGAGCTTACCGACGGTCTTGACATATATCTCGACCGTGTCACGACAAAATATTCCGGACTCAACCCTACGGAACTCGCAATCAGCGAATCGCAGGAGAGAATGTCGGTGGTGGTTGAGCCCGGGGACCGCGAGGAATTCGAACGTTACTGTCATGAGGAGAACATCGAGGTGCGCCATGTAGCCGATGTGACCGACTCGGGCAGAATGAGAATGTATTATGACGGCGAGCTTGTGGCTGACCTCCGCAGGGAGTTCATAGACTCTGCGGGTGCGCGTCATTTCGCCAAAGCCCGTATAGCCGGAATCGAAGACAGAGATCCCTTCGCAAGGGAGATTGCAGGCGGGAATCTCAAAGAGAAGTTCCTGCATAATCTTGAGGATGAGAATGTGACTTCGCAGAAAGGTCTCATAGAGATGTTCGACTCTTCAATCGGCGCCTCTACTGTGCTTATGCCTTTCGGCGGTGCGACCCAGGGAACAGAGACCCAGGCGAGTGTGCAGAAACTTCCCGTCGGAAGCCATCATACCGACACAGCCTCTATAATGACTTTCGGTTTCAATCCCTATATCAGCAGCTGGAGTCCTTTCCACGGTGC
>CAMWMW010000309.1 GCA_947175455.1 uncultured Porphyromonadaceae bacterium
ATACTATGGCACAAAACACCGCACCCCTTGAGGGTATCAAGATTGTAGATTTTACAGCCGTTCAGTCGGGTCCGTCATGCACACAGCTTCTTGCGTGGCTCGGAGCGGAAGTCATAAAAATCGAGCGTCCCGGTTCGGGCGATGCGACACGTAAGGAACTTCAGTTAGATCCGGATTGTCCGAGCTATTATTTCCTTCAGCTGAATTCAAACAAAAAGTCTCTGACTCTTGATGCAGCGACTCCCGACGGCAAGGAGATTCTTACAAAACTCATAAAGGAATGCGACATATTCATAGAGAACCTGCATCCGGGTGCTATGGACAAGCTCGGATTCAGCTGGGAGGTTGTGCATAAACTCAATCCGCGTTGCATTTACGGCACAATCAAAGGTTTCCCGGAGGCGTCAAGCTATAAAGACCTTAAGGCTTATGAACCGGTGGCGCAGGTCACAGCCGGCGCGGCATCCACTACAGGATGGTGGGAAGGCGACAATAATGTTCCCACGCAGTCAGGCGCGGCATTGGGCGATTCCAACACCGGAATGCATATGGCTATCGGTCTGCTTGCCGCACTTCAGCAACGCTCGCGCACAGGCGAGGGTAGTTATGTATATCAGTCGATGCATAACGCTTGTCTTAACCTGTGCCGTATCAAGACACGTGACCAGCTTACGCTCGACCGCATCGGATACCTCACGCAGTTCCCGCAGTATCCGAGCCAGAAGTTCGGAGATTATGTTCCACGTTCCGGCAATCAGGAGGGTTCCGGCGTTCTCGGATGGACATACAAGTGCAAAGGATGGGAGACAGATCCGAATGCTTATGTTTACGTTATTCTCCAGCGAGGCAAAAAAGATTTCGAACAGGCGTGCAAGGGTCTCGGATTTGAAGACTGGCTTACAAATCCCGACTTCAATACGGCAGATGCCCGTGACAAGCATAAACAGGAGATATATGCCCGCATAGAGTCTTACACCATCAACAAGACAAAATATGAGGTGACCGAGGAGTTGTCGAAGTTCGGTATCCCCGTGGCTCCGGTGCTTAACACCAAGGAGATCATGGATGACCCGAACAACTATGACGGTAACACGCTCGTCAAGATAGACCAGGGTGGCAAGATCGGCACATTCGTGACAGTCGGAGTTCCTTTCACCATCTCAAACTATCAGCCTGTTTACGGTCCGTGTCCTACATTGGGCGGAAACAACGCGGAGGTCCTCACCTCGCTCGGATATACAGCCGAGCAGCAGGCTGAATTCGCAAAGAACGGAACAACCGAGCCGCTTGCCGACGGCAAGATGTAATTCAAGATTGAAAACAGTATGTCATGGCGGGAAATCAATGCCTGCCATGACATACATATCATAAACAGAAATTCTCATTATTATGGAAAACACCAAAACTATAAATAATCCTGCTTCCGGCACGACCGCGTGCGGTTGCAAGCCTCCGATGGCTCCCAATCCGGAAACAGACATGACGGGCATGTATGTGCTTGCCAATGCTCTGAAAGCAAACGGAGTGGAGGTGATTTTCGGACTTGTGGGCATCCCGGTCACCGAGGTGGCATATATCTGCCAGATGGTCGGCATCCGTTTCATAAGCTTCCGCTTCGAGCAGCAGGCGGGCATGGCTGCCGCCACTTACGGCTATCTTACTAAAAAACCGGGCGTGTTGCTTACGGTGTCCTCACTCGGGTTCCTCAACGGACTCACGGCTACTGCCAATGCCACTGTAAACTGCTATCCGATGATTCAGATATCAGGCTCGTCAGACAGAGTCGCCGTGGATCTGGAACAGGGCACATACGAAGGCCTCGACCAGCTTGCCATTGCCAAACCGCTTGTAAAGGCGGCATATCGCGTCAATCGTCCTCAGGATATATCGGTAGGTGTGGCGCGCGCCATGCGTGCGGCGCTTTCAGGGCGTCCGGGCGGAGTCTACCTCGATATGACAGTTCCGGCACTCGGCGGTGTCATCTCAAAGGAGGAAGCTGCAAAACTGCAGTTCGTGCCTGTTGATCCGGTTTCGGCTACTTATCCTTCACCCCAGTCGGTGAAAAGAGCCTTGGAGCTTATCGCCTCGGCAAAAAAACCGGTATTTCTTTTCGGCAAAGGAGCCGCATATTCCCAGAATGACGCCAAGATAAAGGAACTGGTCGAGAAGACCGGCATTCCATTCTATCCGATGTCTATGGCAAAGGGGTTGTTGCCTGACAATCACCCGTTGTCGGCAATTTCATGCCGCAGCATGATCATGGAGCAGGCAGACGTGGTGGTTCTTGTAGGCGCCCGTCTCAACTGGCTTCTTTCAAGAGGACATGGCAAATGGAATCCCGACAATAAATATGTGCAGCTTGATGTCGAGCCTACGGAAATCGATTGCAATGTGCCTGTCGCGGCTCCAGTGATCGGAGATCTCGGCGCTTCTCTGGATATGATTCTCGAAGCATTGCCCGACTATAAGCTTTCAATGGATCCGCAGTGGGTAAAGGATCTTCAGGCTCATACAGTCGATGCCAACAAGTGGATAGCGCAGAAGCTCGCTCCCTCTCCCGAACCTATGGACCACTGGGACGCACTGAGAGCTGCCAAATCCGTCATAGAGAAGCACCCGGAAGTCACACTTATCAACGAAGGCGCGAACACGCTCGATGATTGCCGTGATGCAATCGACATGTCTCAGCCACGCCGCCGTATCGACTGCGCGACATGGGCAATCATGGGTATGGGCGCAGGCTCGGCGATAGGCGCCGCACTTGCTACCGGAGGTCCTGTCGTGACAATCCAGGGCGATTCCGCATTCGGTTTCTCGGGAATGGAGGTGAGCACCATGACCAATTTCAATCTTCCTATTACAGTGTGTGTCTTCAACAACGGCGGCATATACAATCATATAGGAGAGAATCTCAGCAAAAACGGTGATCCTGCTCCGACCACACTCGACCTGAATGCCCGCTATGACATGATGATGGAGGCATTCGGAGGAAAGGGTTATTAT
>CAMWMW010000310.1 GCA_947175455.1 uncultured Porphyromonadaceae bacterium
CCTTCGGAGTTTGTGCCCTCAAGTTCAGCCGAGAAACTCTGGCTTTTGCCACGGGTGAGAAGAATATACGCGTCAAGAAGTCCCGAAATCATTGAAATTCCCCGCCGGGATAAAACGGATATTGATGAATTTGAGTATTGTAAGCCTGCCGAGTGCCGTGTAGGTGTTGTTGACATCATGCAGGTTGTATGCCTCTCCGCTGCGGATGAAACAGTTGTCGTAAAGCACGCTTGGACGCAGATAACGTCTGTCGCCGTAGAGAATGGTTATATCTTTGTAGTTCACGGTGTCTGCCGCCTGGTAATGACGGAAATCCTCTGTGACTCCGGGATCATAGTCCATGATGTAATAGACGTTTCTTACGATATATTCCTTGTGAGTGTCTATCAGGTGGTTTGGAGAGTTGGAGGAGTAGGCGGGTTTTACGGTCATCGTGAGGTCCACATCGCGTGACCCTTCGGTCGTGTCGGCGTTGAAGGTTATGAATTCCTTCCCGAAAGCGTAATAGCCGTGGCTGCGCAGTCTTGTTGTCAGCAATTCTCGCTGGGTCTCAAGCAGTGATATGTCGAGCGGATCGCCGGGTCTGACGGTGAAACGGGCGGAATCCTTCATTATCAGGGTGCGGAGAGTGTCGTTGGGAAATTCATAGTTTACCGAGCGTATGATGTGAGGCATGCCTGCTTCCAGGTTGTATTCCACTTTCATCTTGCGTTTTCTGCGGTCGGCGAAAGTGTCTACCGACACAGTCGCATCAAGGAATCCGGCGTTGACCATCGCCTTGCGGAGCTGCCCGGCGTCGGTCATGGTGGCTGTTGAATCGAATATCACAGGCGCCTCTCCGAGTTTGCGTACCCATCTGTTCCACCATTTTGTGGAATCGTTGCCGCTCATGTTGTAGATGCCGAGGCGGAATTTGGTTGCCCACAGCATCTTGTGGTTGGGCTGCATTCGCACATAGGTCATCAGCTGCTGCTGGTCGAGCCTTCTTGTGGAGTCGTTGAGGTTTATTTTTACATCGTCAAGCAGATATTTCCCCTCCGGCACGTGGCGTGCCGGGGAACACCCCGACAGAAGCCATGCCGCCAGCAGGATTGCGGGCAGAAGCGGCAATGACGATATGCGCGATATTCTTTTCACGATAATTTTTCCTGTTTTTTACCGAAACCGGGTTCGATTCTCACTCCCAGACAGACAGCGAATGTGGCTATGCAGCAGAGCATCACCCACCAGAAGAAATTCACGTATCCCTGCGGTGTGCCGTCTCCGGATATGTTGATGCCGGAGAAGATGTCGTGCAGCCATCCTGCCGCCATTCCCGGCAGCATCATTCCCAATGCCATGAATGCCGTGCAGAATGCGTAGTGGGAGGTTTTGCTTTCACCCCGGCTGAAATATATGAGATAGAGCATGAACGCCGTGAATCCGAATCCGTATCCGAACTGTTCGGTGAATATGGCGGCGCAGATGAGCGAGAAACTCTCCGGCTGCCACATCGCCAGACCGCAATAGAACACGCAGGGGAGTGTGAGGGAGAGTGCCATCGGCCACAGCCATTTTTTCAATCCGCCGCGCGATATGGCGATGCCGCCGAGTATGCCTCCGGCAAGAAGAGCGACCACACCTACGGTTCCGTTTACAAATCCTACTTCCGAAGTCGAAAGTGCCAGACCACCCTCTTCCCGGGGAGAAACGAGAAAAGGCTGCACGAGCTTGAGGCACATCGCTTCGGGCAATCTGTAGAAAAGCATGAACAGAAGAGCCGGCACTATGTCCGGTTTGCGGAAGAAGGTGACGAATGTGCGTGCGAAATCGCGCATGATTGTTGAGGGTGTCACACCCGGCATAGGGCGGTCTTCACCGGAGCGGGGCATGAAGCGGGTGTGATACAGCGCGGTCAACAGAAAAATCACTCCTAACAGCATAAACACCAATGACCAAGCCTCTGAAACGCTTCCCCGTGTCTGTTCAAGATAGCCTGCGAGCATCACCAGTCCTCCCTGTCCGATGACAGATGCGATGCGGAAGAATGTGGAGCGCACACCTACGAATGCCGCCTGGTCATGGGCGGAGAGCTCGATCATGTAGTAGCCGTCGGCAGCAATGTCGTGTGTGGCGGAGAAGAATGCGGTCAGCCAGAATAATATGAGGGTGGCGGTGAAAAAGAAAGACGTGGGAAGAAACAGACCTACAGCTCCAAGCGAGAATGCCATAAGGAACTGCATGGCTATGGTCCATCCCCGTTTTGTTTTTATCAGATCCACGAAAGGACTCCAGAACGGTTTGATAACCCACGGCAGATAGAGCCAGCCTGTGAAAAAAGCCATCTCCGCGAGTCCTATCCCCATGTTGTGATACATCAGCACGGTCAGTGTGTTGACGGCAAAATAGGGGAGTCCCTCCGCCATATAGGTCGTGGGAATCCAGAGCCAGGGAGATCTTTTCCCTTTCGGCGGTGTGTGCGGAGTTCTGTCGGTGGTGTTCATGACCGGTTTGTTATATGTTGTTACGAGCAGGAGCCGGGGAGGAAATGGTTTATGACCTCTTTGGGCAATGCTCCCGAGAATGCCGTTTCCGAATATATGCGGGCGGCTGTTTCGGGTGTCAGTCTGTCGAAATCCTCTTTGCGTGGCACTATCAGCAATCCGGCAATGTCTACGGCGCCGGGGCTTATGACGAACCGTTCCCCTTCAGGCAGGAAATACAGGGATGGGCGGTGAGCGCGTCTGGGCACGACGACAATTCTAAGATACCCGCCTTCCGAAATCCAGAAGAACGCATTTACAAGCCCGTTGTCTTTCACTCCGGTTTCCGCGTCTATGCCGAAAGCGGACTCGGTCAGGGCAAGATGCTCCAGACCTGCCGTGTCACCTTTTATCACGGCACTCATGAAGTTGAACGGGAGATTCAGTCCGTATTCCTCGCTGCTCATCCATCCTCCCCTTTCGACAGGGTGATTCCTCTCGACAAGCGCCGTTATCGGCAATTCGGAAC
>CAMWMW010000311.1 GCA_947175455.1 uncultured Porphyromonadaceae bacterium
GTGCTGACGATTATATCACGAAACCCTTCTCCATGGAGGAGCTTGTGTTCCGTATCGGCGCGATTCTCAGACGCGTGAAAGGGAAGCGTGACAAAGACATAACCCTGTACAAAATAGGCAAATACACGTTCGACACCCAGAAACAGGTGCTCATAGCCGATGACAAGACCCAGAAGCTCACGACTAAAGAATCTGAACTTCTGGCACTATTGTGCTCGCACGTAAATGAAATTCTCGAACGCAACTATGCTCTCAAGTCAATCTGGATTGATGACAATTATTTCAACGCCCGAAGCATGGATGTGTATATAACAAAGCTCCGCAAACTTCTTAAGGACGATCCCTCTATCGAGATAATCAACATACACGGAAAAGGGTATAAACTCATCGCACCCGAAGCAGAAGGCGAGACTGAGACAAATGTCTGAAAATTAGGCAAAGACATAGATTTTACAGGTCTGTATCTGTTCATTAACCGGATACAGACCTGTAAAAACTTGTCCATATCTATTGGATTTCCGTAAAGAATCTACTTGATTTCCGTAAAAGCGGAATCCTTAAAACAAATCGTGTCAAAATCAAATCCGCAGATAGGCGAAAGTAATATTACGCCCGGGAGTGCCTGGTGTCCTGCGCCAGCTATGGAACAGAGGATTTCCATACGCATCCTTTGTTGACCGTGTACAGAGTGTGTTATTGCAGATATTGTCGCGGTCAACACCTTTACTTACCAGCCGCAAGGTATTCGCGCCCTGAAGATCCACACAGGGTTTGCCCTCTTCTCCGCACGGATATGACACACACTTCGAAAAGCCATTTTTGATAAACCATTCCGCAAGATCATTATCGACCTCATAACAGTTCCCGCAGATAGATATACCGAATGTGGCATGAATATTCCGCGGGTCGGAACCCATATCTGCAAGTCTGTCTACAACCACGTCGACAATTCCACCTAAGGTGCCTTTCCAGCCCGCATGTACGGCTGCAACAGCTTTAATGTCGCCGGCATATAAGATGACCGGCACGCAATCCGCTGTCCTAACCCCTATCGGAAGTCCCGGCGTTACGGTTATTATGGCATCTGTATCCTCCAGCATTTCATTCCCGTCTGAGACGAGAGCCACATTGAGAGAATGAGTCTGCTTCGGCAGAACTATATCACAGGACAGGATATCATCACCCGGGTCTGCTGACTGATCATGAATGATGCAGGTAGTAAAACAACAGATGCCCTCCGGAGAGGGCAACCTGATTATATTCTTATTACTCGACTTATTCAATGAACTGTAATTTTCAATTTATCATAAGCGCGCGAAGCCTTGGCACGCGCCTCTTCGAGAGTATCGGCTTTGGCAAGAATCACACCCATTCTGCGGTGCCCTCTGACTTCGGGCTTACCAAAAATGCGCAACTGGGTGCCGGGTTCTTCAAGCACTTTCTCAAGATTATCAAATTCAACACAATCTGAATTTCCCTCAACCACTACGGCTCTGGATGCCGAAGGTCCGTAAAACTCAATCGAAGGAACAGGCAACCCGAGCAACGCACGGGCATGAAGAGCAAATTCCGACAGATCCTGAGAAATCATAGTTACCATTCCGGTGTCATGCGGACGCGGTGACACCTCGCTGAAGATTACATTGTCACCCTTGACAAACAGTTCAACTCCGAATATGCCGTATCCTCCCAAAGCGTCCGTAACCTTACGCGCAATATCTTTTGCTGACGCTATTGCCGCCTCACTCATTGGCTGCGGTTGCCACGAATAGCGGTAATCGCCATTTTCCTGTATGTGTCCCACCGGTTCGCAGAATACGGTTCCTGACACACTTCTTACGGTAAGTAACGTTATTTCATAGTCAAAATCCACAAAACCCTCCACAATCACTCTGCCCGCTCCGGCACGCCCGCCTTCCTGAGCTTCTTTCCATGCGGCATCTATATCTTCAGCTTTTCTGACTGTGGACTGACCATGCCCTGAAGAGCTCATCACCGGTTTGACTACGCAGGGAATGCCTATTTCTTCAATAGCTTTGTCAAACTCTTCACGGCTTGAGGCAAAACGATACGGAGAAGTAGACAATCCGAGTTCCTCGGCGGCAAGACGCCTGATACCCTCGCGGTTCATTGTAAGCCATGCTGCTCTTGCAGTCGGAGTGACATTGTAACCCTCTTTTTCGAGTTCAACAAGAACCGGAGTGGCAATTGCCTCGATTTCCGGTATTATATGGTCGGGTTTCTCAAGCTCTACATACTTTCTCAATTCATCGCCATCAAGCATATTGAACACATGCGAACGATGCGCCACCTGCATCGCAGGTGCATCCGGATACTTATCACATGCCACAACTTCAACGCCGAGGCGTTGCAATTCAATTGCGACCTCTTTACCAAGTTCTCCACTGCCAAGCAGCATCGCTTTGCGACCTCTCGCAGTCTTCACACTACCGATTTTAGCCATGTCTTATAATGTTAGAGTTAGATTCGCCGGCATATCCATGCCTTGTAACGTTATGCAAAATTACGAAAAATCGACAACCCCCGCAAATTAACTTCAATTTTCAGTCAGCATCTGAAAAAGTAGAAAAGTGCATGTGCTATTATTTTAAAGTGTGGGCATAATTTTGTAATTTTGTAAAAACAGAATTTTATAAGTCATGAAAAATATAGTAAAGGCGATATATTTCATTTACCAGTGGCTTATTGCCGGACCGATATTCGTTGCGGTCACATTTCTGACAGCTATTGTCACGGCAATCGGGTCTCTGACAGGAAACAAAGATTTCTGGGGATATTACCCCCCGCATTATTGGGCGAGATTCACTTGCGCCATATTTCTTATGCGGATAAAAGTCTCGGGACGCGAGAACATTGACCCCGCGACATCTTATGTATTCGTCGCCCCCCACCAGGGAGCATACGAGATCTGGTCCATATGCGGATTCATCAACCATAGCTTCAATTGGTGGATGAAAAAAGAGG
>CAMWMW010000312.1 GCA_947175455.1 uncultured Porphyromonadaceae bacterium
AAAAACGGCTGCCCCAACGCCCGTCATATCCAGGAGCGTTACCCGTATCGCATAATCCGGGCGAACTGGAGCGGAAAAAGCGGTGAAATGCTCCCCGCCTCTCTGCGTGTGATCGGAAACGATGACATAGGAATCGTCGCCAACATAACTTCGATCATTTCCAAGGAGCCCAACACGATGCTGCGCAACATATCCATCGATTCTCACGACGGCATCTTCCAGGGGTATCTTGTGATAGGCGTAACCGACAACAGACAATTGACGGCACTGATCAAAAAGATCAAGACCGTCAAAGGTGTCAAGGATGTTGTCAGGATATAGCTTTTATATATACGGTTTATCTCGGCGGTCCCATGCGGTGCATTCCGCCTCTGCCTCCATTCCGCTCGCCGGGAGGAGGTCCGGGTCTTCCGTCAAAGTTGTCCATTTCCGGACGTTTCTTGTTTTTCAGTGTGTTGAAGGTATAGGATATGCCAAACATCACATAGCGCGTAAGGTCGTTGTAGCGGCTGTCGGTAATCGTGCCGTTCGCGCTCACAGAACGCGAGATATTCTTTTTCTGCCCCAGAAGGTCATAAGCCCTCACACTGAACGTCAGACTTTTGTCGTGCAGCACGCTGTATGAGATCTGGGCGTTCCAGAGCCATGACGTTGAATTGAAACCGTTGGAATAACCGCTTGTCTTGTCAAAATCAAGATCTGTGTTCACCTGTAGTCCGAAAGGCAGATACAGGGCGGCGTCACTGTGGAAACCATACGCATGCGTATACATATTCTCCTGACCGGGGAGAGAATTGGTAGCCATCTGGAATGAATATGTGGGATTTGCCGACATCTGGAAAACATCGCACGTGAACGTAAGACCTGCGTTGGGCGACAGCCGAAGGTTGCCGGAACGGTTGAAATCTCCGTTTATATAACCCGCCATCGAAGAATAGTTTGCGGATGCACGTGCGGAGAAACGCCATTTGCGGTTGCGGAAGGGCTGGTTAATCATGAACATACCGAAGCCTGAAAAATTGCCGTTGGCGTTCGTATATGTTGTTTCCCTTTTGCCTGTCTCCGGATCCGAGACGGTTTTGTTGACTATGACATTCTGTGAATACTGCAGACGCATCATAGCCATGAGCGCCCTCTGGCTCTCCTGATTGTAATTATTGAAATGGACATTTACCGATTGCGTGAATGTCGGCTTAAGATCCGGATTACCACGTGTGATGTGCAATGGATCCGATTCATCCGCCACAGGCTGCAGCTGTGTCAGAGACGGTGCCGATGTGCGGGCACGGTAGTCGGCACGTATCGACTTAGTCTTGCTGAAACGGTAACGGAACCGCGCAAAAGGCGCTACATTCCATACCCACTGCGTCGGTATGTTGCGGGCTGAGTTCAGCATGTCTTCGCTTGCGCTGCTCGACGGAGAGAACACCATTCCCGCCTCAAGGTTATATTTGCTGTTGACTTTCTTATACCCTACCTGAAGTTCCTGTGTGCCGAATTTATTCCGGAACCGGTTGGAAAGATCCGTATCAAATATGGCGGAACCCGGCAATGTGGAGAAATCCTCCGGTATAAAGCCGCTTGTCTCGTCAGGAGCCGGAATGTTGTACGTGTCTTTGTTGGCATTGTTGAAACGGTACTGGAGACGATAAGCGACCTGCAGAAAGTTTCCCCTCTTCACATCTCCGAGAGGTTCGGTCCATGTGAGACGTGCCCCTACGAAATTGTTCCACTGGTGATTGTCAAGGAAACGATAGAGTTTGTCCGTATCATCTTCCGAACCTGAAGTCAGATAGTATTCTATGTCGCTCCAGCTCGTGGAGTGCTGCTTGGTATCCGAGAACTCATAACTTGCCTGAACACTGAACGAACGGCCGGGACGCGAAGGAAAATTGTGATTGAATATCAATTGACCGGATGCGTTGTAACTGGTGCCATGATTGAACTGGCGGGTGATATTGCTGTTGACAAGATCTCCGTCAAACCCTCCGTTGCGCATGAAGCTTTCACCCCCTGACTGCGTATTACGGCTGTTGAAACTGAACTGAGGTCTGAAATCAAGCGTATTGTTCGGGTCTATTTTCCACTCCATGCGGAAGTTGGCACGGAGATTATGTCCTTTGTCTCTTGTAGTGCTTGAGCTGCTTTTGAATTCATTGACTCCGGGCTGGGTATATTCCGTATTCGTCTGAGACTCTGAATTGCGGTCGGTATGTGTATAGAATATGTTTCCGCCAACTCGAAAATTGTCAGTCTTGCCGAGATTGAAATTCAGTCCGATCTGCTGGGACGATGTGATGCCCCCTGATGAGCCGAAACTTGAGAACCTTCCTCTTCCGGAATCCATGAACCCGAGATCATTGGTATTGTTGGCACCTCCCACTAAAGATATCTGGTTATTGTCGGTAAAAGTGGAGACATTGAATTTGCCTTCATATCTTTTATCGGTTCCGTAGCCCCCTTCTACCGTGCCGAACCAACCGTTTTTCATATTCTTCTTGACGGTAAGATTGATTACAGTCTCCTCCTCGCCGTCATCTACACCTGTGATTCTTGCAAGGTCGCTTTTCCTGTCTACAACCTGCACTTTGTCCACAAGATCCGATGGCAGGTTCTTGGTTGCCATCTTTGTGTCGTCGCCAAAAAACTCCTTGCCGTCAACAAGTATTTTTGTGACCGTCTTGCCACCGGAAGTGATCGTGCCTTCCGAATCGACTTCCACACCGGGCAGCTTTTTCAGAAGATCCTCCACAGAAGAGTTTGCCTGTGTCTTGAACGAACCGGCATTGAACTCGATAGTATCCTGCTTGGCGACAACCGCCGCCTTTACCGCTGTGACCACTGCATCATCCAGAGTGACCGAAGCCTCCGTCATCTTCAGGGTTCCGAGGTCAAGGACAGTGGTGGTATCGCGCACTTCTATTATTTTACGGATGTCGTCCATGCCTACCATCGTGAGGTTTATGAC
>CAMWMW010000313.1 GCA_947175455.1 uncultured Porphyromonadaceae bacterium
ACCGGAGCAGCCTCTGCTACGGCTATTTTCCCCAACCCGGACGGAATGCTGCGCAGCGGCAACAGCGGACAGGTATTGATTCCGTCTGTCAGAAGCAGTGCGATCCTTATCCCGCAGAACGCGACATTCGAGATACAGGATATGAAATTCTGTTATGTCGTGGGAGATTCAAGCAAAGTGCACTCTACTCCTATTCAGATTGCGGCTGAGAACGACGGCAAGAACTATATCGTGACAGGCGGTCTGAAACCGGGCGATGTAATTGTTACAGAGGGAGTAGGTATCACAGTCAAGGATGACATGGTCATCAAACCCAAGAAATAAATTATCTGACGATGAATTTATCAACATTTATAAACAGACCGGTGCTTTCGACCGTAATCTCGATATTCATCGTGATTTTCGGTCTTCTCGGATTGGCATCCCTGCCGGTAGAGCAATACCCGGATATCGCACCACCTACAATTCAGGTTTCCACCAACTATACCGGTGCCAACGCACAGAGTGTGCTCAACTCTGTCATCGCGCCTCTTGAAGAGCAGATAAACGGAGCGGAGAACATGGATTACATGTTCTCTTCGGCTGCCAACAACGGTTCAGCGACAATTCAGGTGTACTTCAAACCGGGCATGGATCCGGACATGGCTGCCGTCGATGTGCAGAACCGCGTGGCAAAAGCGGCAAGCTTCCTGCCGGCAGAGGTAAACCAGGTCGGTGTGATTACCCAGAAGCGCCAGAGTTCCATGCTTATGGTGTTTAACGTGTATGACGCCGATGGCAAATACTCTGAGGAGTTTATTGAAAACTACATGGCAATAAACATAATTCCTGTAATCAAACGTGTTTCCGGTGTGGGAGACGCCATGGTCATGGGTGCCGACTATAGTATGCGAATCTGGCTCAAACCCGATGTCATGGCTCAATACGGTCTGATGCCGTCGGATATCTCAGCCGCGCTTGCCGAGCAGAACATCGAGGCTGCTCCGGGACAATTCGGAGAAAACGGAAACCAGAGCTTCCAGTACGTGATGCGCTACAAAGGACGTCTGCAGGACGAGACGGAGTTCGGCGACATTATCGTACGTGCCACCAACGACGGTGAGATTCTTCGACTCAAGGATGTCGCAGACGTCGAACTGGGTCGTCTTTCATATGGATTCAAATCCACGACCAACGGTCATATCGGATGTTCGGCAATCGTGTATCAGTCTGCCGGATCAAATGCCACCCAGGTCGTGAAAGACATACAGACAGAACTTGCGAAATTCCAGAAAGAGGCACCTGACGGCGTGAAGATCATAACCACAATGAGTGTCAACGACTTCTTGTTCGCATCTATTCATGAGGTTGTCAAGACACTCATCGAGGCTTTTGTTCTCGTGTTCCTTGTCGTGTTCATATTCCTTCAGGATTTCCGTTCGACTCTTATACCGATCATCGCGATCCCGGTTGCCTTGATCGGTACATTCTTCCTGATGTATATATTCGGATTTTCCGTCAACCTGCTTACCCTTTCCGCACTTGTGCTCGCGATCGCAATCGTGGTCGATGACGCCATAGTCGTGGTGGAGGCGGTGCATGCAAAACTCGATGAGGGATACAACTCCTCGAAACGCGCCGCCATTGATGCTATGAACGAGATTGCCGGCGCGCTGGTATCCATTACCCTCGTCATGATGCTCGTGTTCATACCTGTGTCATTCATGGGCGGAACATCAGGTGTGTTCTATCGTCAGTTCGGTCTCACCATGGCGATGTCAATCGGTCTTTCGGCAATCAACGCGCTTACACTCTCCCCCGCCCTCTGCGCGCTCTTCCTCAAGCCTCACAAGAAAGAGGATGAAAAACCGCTCAAGGAGAGAATGAAAGACGCATATTCGGCAGCCGGTGAAGTTATGAAAGAAACATATAAAAAACGTTTCCGTCTGAAACTTCCTCCTGTCATCACTCTTGTCTTCATTATAGCGTCAATCGCTCTCCTTATGATGGGCTGGTTTGACTTTGAGAACATAATGAAAGGCGTGATTGCAGTAGCAGTGGGAGTCATCGCGCTCATCGGTCTTTTCTCAAAAGAATTCATTGATTTCTTCAACAGGGGATTCAACAGACTTCTCAAGGTCTACAATGTTGCATCAGGCTGGTTCATCAGACACAAGATTACAGGATTCGCGATTGTTGCGGCATCCATAGCAGTGCTTGTATGGCTTATGAGCACAACTGCCACCTCCATGGTGCCGCAGGAAGACACCGGCACAATCATGGGTGTTGTAGACATGCCGCCGGCAACTGCAATGGAAAAGACCAAATCCATCATGGATCAGGTCGACAGCATCTGCGGAACGATCCCGGCAATACAGGTGCGCAATGCAATCACCGGATTCAGTTTCATCGGCGGACAAGGCAACACATATGGTTCTTTCATCATCAAGCTTCGTCCTTGGGATGAGCGAGATGAAAAAACCGAGAGCGCCAATGCCGTGCTCGGACAGTTGTATCAGAAATGCTCTCAGATCAAAGACGGGCGTATCATGTTCTTTACCCCCCCTATGATTCCGGGATATTCGGCGACAAGCGGTTTTGAAATCAAGCTTCAGGACAAGACAGGAGGAGACCTCAACAACTTCTTCCAGGTTTACCAGAGGTATATCGCCGCTCTCAACGCTCGTCCGGAGATTCAGATGGCATACTCAACCTTCAATCCTACATTCCCCCAGTACCTTGTTGAGCTGGATGTCGCCAAGATCAAACAGGCAGGATTGACTCAGAACCAGATTCTGAGTGCTCTTCAGGGTTACTACGGCGGTATGTACGTATCCAACTTCAATAAGTTCGGCAAACTGTATCGCGTCATGATGCAGGCAAGTCCGGAGGCACGTGTCTCCCCCGAGACTCTGAAGCGTATCAAAGTCCGTAATGGAGCGACCATGGCGCCGATCGACAACTT
>CAMWMW010000314.1 GCA_947175455.1 uncultured Porphyromonadaceae bacterium
GGACTATTCCTACATTATTTTCGATAAGACGGTTTGCCTCCTGGGTAATCTGTTTGTCGAGTTCTTTCCTGTCGCGGTTATATTGGTCGATGTCCTTCCCTTTTTCATAAGCATCATGCAGATCGCGGCTTACAAGAAGATCTACAGCCTCCACTCCGCTCTGCATTCGTCCTGACGCATTGATGCGCGGACCGATCTTGAAGATGACATCGCTGATCGTTATGTCTTTGTTGGTCAGTTTGCACAGACGTATTATGCTGCGGAGTCCGAGGTTTGGATTGGAGTTCAGACGTCGAAGACCATAATGCGCCATGACACGGTTCTCCCCTACTATGGGAACGATGTCGGCGGCAATACTCACAGCCACAAGGTCAAGAAGAGAATCAAGCTCATTGTGGTTGGAAAGTCCGTTGCTCATGGCGAATGCCTGCATGAACTTGAAACCTACCCCGCAACCGCTGAGATATGGACACGGATATGTGGAATCCGGCATCTTGGGATTCAGGATCGCAGCGGCGTCAGGAAGCTCGTCGTCAGGCATATGATGATCACAGATAATGAAATCAACACCTTTTTTCTTCGCGTAGGCAATCTCCTCTATCGCTTTTATGCCGCAGTCAAGCACTATGACAAGCTTCACGCCGTTATCGGCGGCGTAGTCTATGCTTTTCATTGATATGCCATATCCCTCCTCATACCGCGTGGGAATATAGTATTCCACATTCGAGTAGTAGTTCTGGAGATACTTGTAGACCAGAGCCACGGCTGTGACTCCATCAACATCATAATCTCCATATATCATGATACGCTCTTTTGCACCCATGGCTTTGTTGAGACGGTTGACCGCCTTGTCCATGTCGTTCATCAGAAACGGGTCATGAAGATGCGATAATGCCGGAGAAAAGAAACTGTCGGCACCTTCCGCAGTTGTGACACCACGGCGTATCAGAAGTTCCGCCACAACGGGGCTGTCGCCGACATGACTCGCCAACACCTCCGCCTCTCGCTTCTCCTGATGCGTCAAAGGCTGATAATTCCATTTTCCTGTCATTGTGTATCTCCTCCTGCATTAATTGTTCATACAAAATTAACGAATTATTTCGGAAGGAGCAAATATCATTCCTCCTTTATTGTTATCTTTAACTCTTATTATTAATTTTGCATGCGTGAAGAAAACAGGATACACACAGACTGACCGCGCCATCCTGCGGCTCGCGTTGCCGGCTATTGCGAGTAATATCACTGTTCCGCTGCTGGGACTCTGCGACACTGCAATAACCGGACACCTCGGCAGTGACATATTTCTGGCTGCTGTCGCCGCAGGCGGCACAATCTTCAACGTCATTCTGTGGCTCTGCGGTTTTCTGAGAATGGGCACCACCGGACTGACCGCCGAAGCGTACGGTTCCAGTAGCTCCGAAAGATGCAACGCGGTTTTCTGGCGTGCCGTGTCAATGGCTTTTCTTCTTGGAATTGTCATTGTTGCCGTCCGCAATCCTTTGTTACGACTTTTTCTCGGCATCATCGATCCGAGCCCGGAGGCAACAGACGCAGCATCCATGTATTTCAGAATATGCGTATGGGGAATCCCTCCGCTGCTTGTGACTCTGTCGATAAACGGCTGGTTTATCGGAATGCAGGACACTGTTCGCCCGATGGTCATATCGGTGGCAATGAATATACTGAATATTTCGGCAAGCGTGATAGCCGTTTACGTATTCAATGCCGGATTTGCAGGTGTCGCGTTCGGCACTCTTGCCGCTAACTGGACAGGACTTTTTCTTGCCATCGGCATTGTCGCCAGATATTCACGCAAAGTTCCCTTGACACCGGATTTCAGGCAAATCATCAAAGGCGGAGGATTTGGAAAGTTTTTCCGCGTCAGCTCAGACCTGTTTCTGCGCTCGGCATGCATTATGGGAGTTTCTCTTTCCGTCACGGCAATCGGAGCACGAATGGGCGACATGACAATGGCTGTAAACACGGTCATGCTTCAGTTTTTCCTGTTCTTTTCATATTTTATGGATGGTTTCTCATTCGCCGGAGAAGCCCTTATAGGCAAAAACGCGGGTGCTCTCGATTTCAATTCATTACGCCACGCCGGGCGACGTCTGCTTCACTGGTCGGCATTCATGGCGCTGGTGTTTCTGATTGCATACGCATCCGGCTCGTCACTGATAACTGACATGATTACTGATGTGGAAAAGGTCAGGGAGGGAGTCAGAGACCTGAGCGTCTTTATATGGCTGTTGCCTCCGGTGGCAGTATGGGCTTTCATTTATGACGGTTTTTTCATAGGGTTGACAGCGACACGCAGAATGTTTCTTACCACACTGACAGCCATAATGACATTTGCTACCGTTCTGACAATCGGAATGCATGGCAGATCTTTCGGAAATTCTCCCGCATATGGCAACATAATCCTTTGGTCGGCATTCCTTGCCTTTCTCGGCGTGCGCGGCATAGGACTGGCAATCCAGTTTCCGGGAATTATCCGTAAAATGGAGAAAAACAAAAAAAATCACTAATTTTGTATTACAAAGAGAACTCTCATGGAAAATGACATAGAAATAGAGGGCATGCGCCTTCATTATGAAGTATCCGGTCCTGGAAACGGCGCGCCGGTGCTTTTGATGCATGGATGGGGATGCGATCACACCACTGTCAGATCCATTGCCAAAGCCATAAACGATGAGATGCGTGTCTACAATGTGGATTTGCCGGGTCACGGAGAGACCCCCGAACCGGATTCAGCATGGGGAGTGGATGAATACACCCGCCTGATGGAAGCTTTTACAGCAAGACTTGGAATCTCAGACCCGGTGCTTATCGGTCACTCTTTCGGCGGTCGCATATCTATACTCATGGCTTCGCGAAACCCCATAAGCAGGGTTGTGCTCGTTGATGCAGCAGGAATAAAGCCCCGTAGACCGCTGAAATAT
>CAMWMW010000315.1 GCA_947175455.1 uncultured Porphyromonadaceae bacterium
ACTACAGACAGGGTTCACTCAATCGGTTTCATCTTGTTTATCGGACGCTTACTATAGACGCGGATTTATTTTTAAGTATTAAATCGTGTTAAATATGGTTACAGGAGTGGAGAGTCATGAGCAAATTCAGCTATATTTGCAAAATAACGTTTAAAGGTTCGTTATGGACAAGATGAGTGAGAGTAAACACCGGAAACACCGAAGAGTGCAGTCAATTGGAGTGACTTTTATTCTATGCTGTGTGACGGCTGTGACAGCGGGAGGTACGGTGATTGTGGATGCTGTTACCGGTGATCCCTTGCCAAAGGCATCTGTGTTCGACAAAAAAGGAAATCTGATTGGAATCTGTTCCGATGTGGGTGAACTTCCGTATGTGGCTCGTTCTTCTTATCCCATTTCAATCAGATATATGGGATATGCAACATCCACAGTTGATAAGCCCGGGCAGGATAAGGTCTTTCTGAAAGAAATGGCTTATGATCTTCCGGAAATGACTGTCAATTCTAAAAATCATCAGGTGTTGCATCTGACAGGGTATGTCAGAGAGTATTCAACGCTTTCGACTTATACCGATACTGTGCTTCTTTTTCGAGAGAAGACAGTTGATTTCATGATTCCGGCGAAGAATATCAGGAATTACAAGGGTTGGTCTCTTCCCCGCGTACTTGCTTCAAGATCTTATTATCATCTTACAAATGCCGATGGTCTCGACAGTGTCAGCAATCATTTCAATCATCATTTCTCGTGGTCGGATTGGGTCGGAGTCTTCAACAGCAGAATGATTCCTGTTGACCTGCGCGGTGACACGGCAGCGACGCATGTGGATTATGGCAAATACAGCCCGTCTGTGATCTGGAGACGGTATGATGACAATATCGTTCTTGATGTGGATATTCTTGCCGACAGGAAAAACAGGGAATTTGTTCCCGCGTTTTCCGGTTTCGTGGATAATCGTGTGGATTGCAGTCGATTCACTCTCAAGTATATTTTTTCTGGAGTCTACGGACATGAGGTGTTTGCCAACAGTCTTACGGGAATGTCGTTCAATATAGAGTCAAACGGAAGAGGACGTAATCTTAACCGGCATTTGCAGACACAGGATCCTGTCTATATAAATACATACGCGGAATTATACATTACCGACAGAGAGTATCTGACAGTGCATGATGCCTACAAGAGGGAGAAGAAGCCGCCGCATTCGGAGGAAATAGGCATAAATCCTCCGCCGGAGGCTCCTGAACTTCAGCCTGCCATCCTGTCACTCGTGGAACGCGTAGACAATTTCGATTACGATACTCCCAGACTTGACAAACAGCCGGACAGACGTCTCGGCACAGCGAGTAAGTTTGCCACAGACAAGCCGGACGGTCTGTTCAAGCGCCTTTTCAAGGTTTTCAAGCACGAAAGAAAGAGGCAATAGTGGAGATGACACAGTCTATGGAAAGCTCTGACTGAATGTTCCCCTTTATGTCTTGTCTTTGATATTTCGTATCGAATTCCGGTATTGCATCGGCGACATGCCATTTTGCTTCCCCGACTCATTGGAGAGGATGGTCTGTGGCTTGCCATATCGGTTGCGGAACTCATTACGCTGATTATTATCGTATCTGTCTATATGTATGACAGGAGCCGGATGCGTAATGTGAGGTAATATGAGACCAAGTTAAAAATTTTAGTTAAATTTGTGTCCAAAATTTGTATTGGACATGAAACGTATTGTTTTTCTTGATTATGTGCGCGTGTTTGCGTGTTTTCTCGTGATTCTTGTGCACGCATGTGAAAATTATTATGGTGCCCCGAGTTCAACCGACATGGCGGGACCTCAGACATTCCTCGCTACGGAGGCAGACCGTCTGTGGGTTTCCGTATATGATGGCTTTTCCCGTATGGCAGTGCCGTTGTTTATGATTGTTTCGGCTTTTCTTCTTGTGCCAATGAAAGAGGGGCAATCGGCAATGGAGTTTTATCGCAGGAGAGCTGTACGCATTGTTCCGGCATTTGCGGCTTTTATGGTTATATATGCGACATTGCCTGTGCTCTGGAATCAGATTGACCAGGATACTTCCTTAAGGGATATTTCCCGTCTGATATTGAATTTTCCTACGCTTGCCGGTCATTTGTGGTTTATGTACCCGCTTATCGGTCTGTATCTTTTTATTCCGATAGTGTCGCCATGGCTTGCCAAGGCTTCAGCCAAGGATGAACGGTTCTTTATCGGTCTGTTCCTTGTATCGACTCTTATGCCTTATCTTAACCGATTTGCAGGAGAGGTGTGGGGTCAGTGTTTCTGGAACGAATTCCATATGTTGTGGTATTTCTCCGGCTATCTGGGTTATCTTGTTCTAGCGCATTATATCCGCGTACATCTCGACTGGAGTATAAGGAAGCGTATTACAGTCGGTTCGTCACTGCTCCTTGCCGGTGCGGTGTGGACAATACTTTCATTTTATGTACAGGCAGTTCCCGGTGAATTGCATGACACGCCGACAGTTGAGCTGGGGTGGTCATTCTGCACCATAAATTGTGTTATGCTTACCACAGGGGCGTTCCTTCTGTTTACCTGTATCCGTAAAGACACAGAACCCAAGCTTGTTACGGATCTTTCAAACCTGAGCTACGGGATGTATCTGATGCATATATTATGGCTGGGTCTGTGGGTAACGGTATTCAAAGACAATATGGCTCTACCAACGGTAGCTGCAATTCCGGCGATAGCCGTATGTACGTTTGCAAACTGTTATGTAGCGACAAAACTGCTCTCGGTGATTCCCGGTTTGCGCTGGATGTCGGGAGTCGCGAAATCTTCAGCCGGTATAAAATATGTGAAAATAGTATAAGAAGAGAGGTGCAAACGTGGAAATAACGTTTGAATTATATACATTTGTATAAGAAACTGTTTAAATTTAATTCGAAATTTTTTATATAGTGAATCTTGTGGCTT
>CAMWMW010000316.1 GCA_947175455.1 uncultured Porphyromonadaceae bacterium
CCTCATAAAATCCTCTCAATGAACCTCACAATTAAATTTAAACAGTTTCTAAAATTCATCTCCGAGCGGAGATACGGCAGGTTCTCTCAGCTTGTAAAGCAGCATTCTCTTAAGCTGCGGATTCTCTTCCGTAATAGCAGAGAGTTCCCAATGCTGACCCGCCTCATCGCGCAACAATGGAGATGTGGCATCCACATCCGTAAGATTCCACGTCAGCAGCACGGTCTTTATCTTCAAGGCTTTCAGTTTCCTTACGAGCATTTCATGATCGGCATCCCCGGTTATGAGAACAACGTAATCGAACTTACGGAATGTAGCGAGTTCATAAGCTTCCAGTGCGAACCATACGTCAACCCCCTTTTCCACAACCTCGGTCTGACCGTCTCTGTCAACCTCCCTGAGATGCTTGTAATGAAATATGACATCATTCTCAATCAGAGTATCCTCGAACTTGCGTTCGTTATAAAGAAGATGCTTGTCGTAGGCTTCCTTGACGCGGAAACGGCCGCGGAAATAATGCGCTTCGGTTATCTGACAGTCCGACACATGAATATCCTCCGCATAAGCTATCGTGGAACTGATAAAGTCAAACAACGCCCTGACTCTGATTATAGAACGTTCCTGAGCTTTCAGCGCACGGTTGATTTTGGCATAATACCCGCCGTCTATAAATACCCCTATCGAAAGATAATTAAGCATTTTTAATTCTTTAACTTTTCTTTTAATATAACAACGCTTCCATCCGATTGGTTTATCACGCGCAATACCGGGAACCCCGGCGCAAGACACGCACGGGATTCCCGGTATTGATATTATACGGTATATTGGTATGTTGCTATGACGCGAGTCTGCGCAGTATATCGGTCAGCAACTTCCAGAAATCGCCGACAGATGCGATATTTGCCTTTTCGTTAGGCGAATGGATATCCTTCAGAGTCGGTCCGAAGCTTACCATGTCGAGTCCTGGCATCTTCTCAAGGAACAGTCCGCATTCAAGCCCGGCATGAAGCGCCTCCACTTTCGGTTTGTGGTGGAAAAGTTCTTCATAACTTTCCTCAGCGACTTTGAGCACTTTGGATTCCGGATTCGGCGCCCAGCCCACATAAGCGTCGTCAAAAGAGACTTCAGCTCCGATCATAGTGAAAAGAGCCTTGACCCTGTCTGCAATCTCATCGCGGCGAGAATCTACCGATGACCGCTGGTGAACGGTAACATCAATGCGACCGTCGTCCGTCATCTTCACTGAGGCAAGGTTGCACGATGTCTCCACAAGCCCGGGGATGGCAAGCGACATACCCTGCACACCGTTAGGACAAGCGAAAACAGCAGAAATAAGATTACGCGCGGTCTTGCAGTCAATGACCTCTGCACGTTTCTCTTCCTCTTTGACCTCAAATGTAAAATCTTTTCCTTCGGCAGCCATAAACTCCGCATGGACACATTTGTCGAAATCTGCGGCGAACTGATGGAATTCCGCTTCTTGTTCCGCAGAGATGCCTATAACGGCGTGAGCGTCACGCGGAATGGCATTGGCAAGATTTCCGCCGTCTATCTCTGCAAGAGAGATGCCGAATTTACAGTCAGCCTCCCACAGGCAACGACACAGCTGCGGATGGGCGTTGGCACGACAGAGATAGATTTCCATCCCGGAGTGTCCGCCTTTGAGATTGCGGAACGACACGCGATGGAAAATCTGACCTTCCGCCGCTTTTTCCTTAGTATAAGGAAGCGAGGCAAGAGTCACTTTCCCTCCGGCACACCCGATTACGAGCTGTCCCATCTCCTCTGAATCAAGATTCAGAAGTATATCTCCTGTCACGAACCCCTTTTCAAGTCCGTTGGCACCGATGAGACCCTGTTCTTCATCTACTGTGAAGAGGCATTCAATCGGTCCGTGCACAAGACTATTGTCGAGCAGCACAGCCATAGCCGCCGCGCATCCCATGCCATTGTCGGCGCCGAGTGTAGTGCCTTCCGCCCTAACCCATTCTCCGTCGACAACCGTCTTGACGGGATCCGTCAGAAAGTCATGCTCAACGCCCGGACGCTTCTCGGCAACCATATCCTGATGACCCTGAAGTATGACCACTGGCGCATTCTCATGACCCGGTGTAGCCGCCTTCTTCATCATCACATTGCCGACATTGTCGCAATGTGCCTCTATGCCATGACGTTTCGCCCAATCCATCAAAAACTCACGCATCTTGTCGAGATGATGCGTCGGACGTGGCACTTTTGTTATTTCATCGAAACATTCCCAGATCAATCCGGGTTCGAGATCCGTGATTTTCATAATTATTCCTGTTTTTTAAATCTGGCGTAAGCTTTCGCCATTTTGGTGTGATACCCCCTTCGTGCATAGCTTGCCCCGTTATATTTTCGGGCAAAACCTGCCCAATTCTTGTTTTTCAGGTCAGCGAGCATTCCGGTGTTTGTAATAAAAGTTGCGAAAAGTTCAAGTTGCTGAAGCTCCGAATAAGACATAAGACGAACCATCTCGTCCACCGATTCGCAGCCGCAGAGTTTATAATTGAAGCCGCCTATCTGAAACATGCCCCAGAACGTGCCCATATTGGCGCCCTGCGCGTTTACCTTGCGGGCATTGACCAACAGTGTCCACTCTCTGAGCGCATAACCGGTGAGTCCGGCAGGCACTTTTTCCCCCTTGGCTCCTGATTTGTCCTTTGCCTTTGAGCGGAAGCGGTTATACATCGTTCTGTCGAAATTGATCACCGGCACACCCGGTGCCCAGAAACCCTTCATATTGGCACCGGCTTCTATGGAAACCACAGCCTTTATCGCCGCGACCTCCACTCCGAGTTCTTCAGCCACGATGCGGAAATCCTCGTCCGACAGTTTCGAATAACGTGTAGACTCATCCACCTCAGGCACCGAATCCACTCTTACCTGGCGGGGTTCTTTCTCACTTCCGGCTTCAGTC
>CAMWMW010000317.1 GCA_947175455.1 uncultured Porphyromonadaceae bacterium
ACATTGCCTATGGTAATGCCTGAGACAGAATCTCCTGTATCAGTGGATATAAATGAACCTTCATTGTCAAAGAACGTTCAGGAGGAATCCGCTGTCTCTTCATTATCGGAAGTCAATGAAAACGAAAGCGTAGAGTCTGCGTCAAATTCCGATCCCAAAGTATTCATATCTCCCAAGGCAAAGGAAAAACCCTCGCTCGACGCATTCTTTTCCAATGCAAAGCGGCGCACGTTCGTGCCTCGTTCTCAGCGAGAGATACAGGAAGCGGAGAAGGCAGCGGCTGTAGCGCCAATCATCATTGCCGATCCGGCTCCGGTCAAGCCCCTTTCTCCGAAGATGCAGAAGCATCTGACCAAGAAACAGCGGATGCAGCAGCGTCAGCTTGAGAAGCAGAACAATGCGCGTCAGCCGGAGACAAGCTTCGACTTTGACGGCATTCTGACAACGGTCGGGGTGCTTGAGGTAATGCCCGACGGCTATGGTTTCCTCCGCTCAAGCGATTATAATTATCTGGGCAGTCCGGATGATGTATATGTGTCTCAGCAGCAGATCAAGGATTTCGGTCTCAAGACAGGTGATGTCGTTGAGGGAGGAATCAGACCTCCGAGACAGGGTGAGAAATACTTTCCATTGTGCAGAGTGGAGTCAATCAACGGTCTGTCATCCGAAGTGATACGCGACAGGGTGCCGTTCGAGCATCTTGTGCCTCTTTTCCCTGAAGAAAAGTTTAACCTCACAGCCGGGAGGTCGGGTAATATCTCAACCCGTGTTGTCGATATGTTCGCACCGATAGGCAAAGGACAGCGCGCGCTGATCGTGGCGCCACCGAAGACAGGTAAGACTATTCTTCTCAAGGACATCGCCAATGCAATAGCTGCAAACCATCCCGACACATACATAATCATGCTTCTGATCGACGAGCGTCCGGAGGAGGTGACGGATATGGCGCGCAGTGTGAATGCGGAAGTGATAGCCTCGACATTCGACGAGCCGGCTGAACGCCACGTAAAGATCGCGGGTATCGTTCTGGAAAAGGCAAAGCGTCTTGTCGAGAGTGGTCATGATGTAGTCATCATGCTGGATTCCATAACGCGTCTGGCACGTGCCTACAACACCGTGAGTCCCGCCTCAGGCAAAATATTATCCGGTGGTGTCGATGCCAACGCGCTTCAGAAACCGAAGAGGTTCTTCGGTGCCGCCCGCAACATCGAGAACGGCGGTTCGCTTACAATCATAGCCACCGCTCTTACGGAAACCTCATCAAAAATGGATGAAGTGATTTTCGAGGAGTTCAAGGGCACCGGCAACATGGAACTTCAGCTTGACCGCAAACTTTCCAACAAGCGGATCTTCCCTGCAGTCGACATCATCGCATCCTCTACCCGCCGTGATGATCTGCTTCTGAGTGCGGAAACACTCAACCGCATGTGGATTGTCCGCAATTATCTTGCCGACATGACATCTCTCGAGGCTATGGAATTCATAAAGAAGCGTATGGAGATGACACGCAACAACGAGGAATTGCTGCTTACAATAGACAAGTAAAACAAATGCCGGAAACATGAATACTTTCGGTAGAAATATCAGGCTTACGACTTTCGGAGAAAGTCACGGGCCGGCGATGGGGGGCATTCTCGACGGAATGCCCTCGCGCGTACATATAGATATCGCAAGAATACAGGAAGATCTTGACAGACGTGCTCCCGGGCGCATGCCGAATACCTCACAGCGTCATGAGCCGGATAAGGTGGAATTGCTTTCAGGATTGTCGCCGGACGGGTTTACCTGGGGTTCTCCCATAGGTTTTGTAATACGTAACCGAGACCAGCGACCGGAAGACTATCTTTCATACGAGAGTAAGTTCCGTCCCAATCATGCTGATTATACGTATCATGCGAAATATGGGATTCATGACTTCCGTGGCGGAGGACGGGCGAGTGCGCGAGAAACAGTTTCATGGGTTGCCGCCGGCGCCATATGCCGTCAATGGCTCGAGACATTCGGCATAACTGTTTCCGCACGTCTTGTGGAAACAAATGACATAGGGGAGACAGCCGGGAGTGGCGACAGCACAGGAGGTATCGTCGAAGGTCTGATCGAGGGTCTGCCGGCAGGAATCGGTGAGCCGGTATTCGACAAACTGTCTGCACGTCTTGCCTCGGCAATGATGACAATCAATGCCGCCAAGGCTTTCGAGTATGGAGACGGCTTCAGGGCTTCCGGAATGAAAGGCAGCGAGTGTCTCGACACTCCGTATCTGAACAAGGAACTGAACAAGGTCTGTTTCCGCAGTAACCACTCCGGAGGCATACAGGGTGGCATATCCAACGGGATGCCTGTCAATTTCAAGGTATATTTCAAACCGACGCCTACACTGATGAAGCAGGTTGTATCGATTGATGCAAGCGGCAATGATGTTGTGATTGAGCCGAAAGGGAGACACGATCCCTGTGTGGCGGTACGGGCGGTGCCGGTAGTCGAAGCCATGGCATTGCTTACGGTGGCGGATCTGATGAGAAGCCGCATAGACTGAAACCGCCCCCGGTTTATAAAACACCCTTCTATAAAAGTTGAAAGTAAACACGCTTTTAGTAAATGTATTATACAGACTTCTCGACATATATGCAGCGGAAATTTCCGGGAGAAAAAGTGCAGAAAATTTCTGTCAATGCCGGTTTTTCCTGTCCCAACCGCGACGGCACGATCGGCACAGGGGGATGCATATATTGCGATAACTCCTCATTCACCCCGGGGTATTGCTTCAGACAAAAGGATATTGCCTCGCAACTGAATGCAGGGAAAGCTTTTTTTGGCAAGAAATATCCAAAGATGAAATATCTTGCCTATTTTCAGTCATTCAGCAATACTTTCGGACGCTCTGCCGATGAACTTGAGACAATGTATAGAGAAGCGATGGGTGTGGAAGGAGTTGTAGGGCTG
>CAMWMW010000318.1 GCA_947175455.1 uncultured Porphyromonadaceae bacterium
GGCTACAACCAGAACCGCCAGCAGAACGGTTACGGGCAGCAGCGTCAGCAGGGCGGCTACCGTCAGCAGACAACCGTCAGGGCGGTTACGGACAGCAGCGTCAGCAGGGCTTCCGTCCGAATAACAACAGAAATAACCAGGGCATGAGGTTCATGCCGCGTCCCAAGCAGATTGATTATGTGCTTGAGGATATCGATCCGAATGAACAGGTTCGTCTCAACAAATATATGGCTAATGCCGGAATCTGCTCACGTCGTGAGGCTGATGAGTATATCACATCAGGAAAGGTGAAGGTTAACGGCGAGGTTGTGACTGAACTCGGAACAAAAATCTCTCGTAACGATGTGGTGGAATACGATGAGAAAGTGGTTACTCCGGAACGCAAATGCTATGTGCTTCTAAACAAGCCGAAGGATTGCGTGACTACAAGCGATGATCCCAACGGACGCACTACCGTTCTTGACCTTGTGAAGAACGCGTGTCAGGAGCGTATTTACCCTGTAGGCCGTCTTGACCGCAACACAACAGGAGTCCTGCTTCTCACCAACGACGGCGACCTTGCTTCCAAGCTCACGCATCCGAAATTCGTGAAGAAAAAGATTTATCATGTCTGGACAGACAAGGATATCGCGGAAGAGGATATGCAGCGCATCGCCGACGGCATAGAACTTGAAGACGGAGAAATCCATGCCGATGCCATCAGCTATGTGTCGGATACAGACCGTAATCAGGCAGGTATCGAAATCCACAGCGGACGCAACCGTATCGTGCGCCGTATCTTCGAGAGTCTCGGCTATCGTGTCACAAAGCTTGACCGCGTTTATTTTGCAGGTCTTACCAAGAAGAATCTTCCGCGTGGCCGCTGGAGATATCTGACACAGGAAGAGGTGAACTATTTGCGCATGGGCGCCTTTGAATAATTGAATATATAATGAAAGATATAAGAAGAAAGACCGTCAGGGAACTCCTTTCCGATCCTTCGAAATATGCAGGTTCGGAAGTGGACGTAAAGGGTTGGGTGCGTACGCGCCGAGGAAACAAGAACGTTCAGTTTGTGGCTCTTAACGACGGTTCTACCATCAATAATCTGCAGATTGTGTTTGACCTTTCCAAGTTTTCCGAGGAAAACCTGAAAACCGTTACCACGGGCTCGAGCATTCATGTTCAGGGTCTTCTTGTCGAGAGTCAGGGAAAGGGTCAGACCGTCGAGGTCCAGGCGGAGGAACTTGAGATTTATGGAACGGCGGATCCTGCGGAATATCCTTTGCAGAAGAAGGGTCATTCGCTTGAATTTTTGCGGGAGATAGCGCATCTCCGTCCGCGCACAAATACTTTTGGCGCGGTGTTGCGTATTCGTCATGCGCTCGCGTTTGCAATCCATAAATTCTTTAATGACAAAGGATTCTATTATTTCCACACACCGCTGATCACGGAGTCTGACTGTGAGGGAGCCGGAGCGATGTTCCAGGTGACGACTCTTCCGATGGAAGAGCTTCCCCGCACGGAAGACGGCAATGTTGATTACAGCCAGGATTTCTTCGGCGCTCCGACAAGCCTGACTGTTTCCGGTCAGCTCGAAGGAGAGCTGGGGGCTACCGCACTCGGTTGCATCTATACTTTCGGTCCGACGTTCCGTGCCGAAAACTCAAACACACCCCGTCACCTTTCGGAGTTCTGGATGATTGAGCCGGAAATGGCATTCTATGATGTCAATGACAACATGGATCTTGCAGAGGAGTTTATCAAGTATTGCATCAACTATGCGCTTGACCACTGCAAAGATGACATTCAGTTCCTCAATGACCATTTCGACAAAGAGCTGATCGGTCGTCTGAAATTTGTTGTCGAGAATGACTTTGTACGTCTTCCTTACACAGAGGGTGTGAAGATTCTTGAGGAAAGCGGCGAGAAATTCGAATTCCCGGTTTACTGGGGTGCGGATCTTGCTTCCGAGCATGAGCGCTATCTTGTGGAGAAGCATTTCAAACGACCGGTCATGCTTACCGATTATCCCAAGGAAATCAAGGCGTTCTACATGAAACTCAATGAGGATGGCAAGACCGTGCGGGGCATGGATGTCCTTTTCCCGCAGATCGGCGAGATAATCGGCGGTTCGCAGCGTGAGGAGAATTATGATGTTCTCCGCTCGCGCATGGAAGAGCTCGGCATGGCAGACATGCCCTGGTATATGGACACACGCAAGTTCGGCACCGTGCCTCACTCCGGTTTCGGTCTCGGGTTTGAGCGCCTGGTTCTTTTTGTTACCGGAATGCAGAACATTCGTGATGTGATTCCTTTCCCCCGTTATCCGAAAAACTGCAATTTCTAAAATCATTGCAATTTAAATTGAAAACGAGGATAATCACAATAATGACATTGATTCTTTTCGGGTTTTCTCTCTTCGGGGAGGAAATCCGAAAAGACTCTATTATTGTGAGTCTTATAACCTGCTCTCCGGGTTCGGAAATTTATGAGCTCTGCGGTCATGAGGCGGTTCGCGTGCGTGGCATACTCCACGGACAGCCTGTGGATTCAATATGGAATTACGGAGTGTTTGATTTCACGGAACCCAATTTTGTTTATCGGTTTGTCAAAGGAGAAACCGATTACCGTCTTGCCGGTTATCCCTTTTACTGGTTTCTGCCTGAATATCAGGATGCCGGCAGAAAGGTTACGGAGCAAGACCTGAATCTCTCACAGACGGAAGCATTGCGTTTTCTGAATATTCTCAGGGAAGAGGGTAAACCTGAAAACTGCAAGTATCGTTATAACTACGTCAAAGACAACTGCGCCACCCGCATTGTCGGGCGCCTTGCTTCCGCTGTCGAGTCCAGAATTGTATATCCCGATGATGTCAGATATGGCACATTCAGGGAAGAGATGCGAGCCTATCATCAGAATTACCCATGGTATCAGTTTGGCAT